>DAIODV010000439.1:0-2959 GCA_036746615.1 Mycobacterium sp. | reverse complement strand
GGGTGACCGGGGTCGAGCGCGCGCGACCGGATTTGCGGCCGGGCACCGTCAACACCTCCGGGCTCTCGCCGCCGAAACTCAGGCCCAAGCGCGACATCTGGATGAAGACCTTGTTCGCGGGTTTCAGCCACCACGGCGGCCGGACTGATTTGCTGCTGGCCATAACGGCGACGGTACCCTGTTGCTCCGTGCCCAGATCGCATCCCCATGAGCCGCACTTGGGTTCGGTATCGGCCAGGCTGAATTGGCTACGCGCCGGCGTGCTGGGCGCCAACGACGGAATCGTGTCAACCGCCGGCATCGTCGTCGGCGTTGCCGCCGCGACCGCCGCACGCGGCCCGATCCTGACCGCGGGAGTTGCCGGCTTGGCGGCTGGCGCAGTCTCGATGGCATTGGGCGAATACGTGTCGGTCAGCGCGCAGCGCGACACCGAGCAGGCGCTGCTGGGGCAGGAGCGCCGCGAACTGCACGAGGACCCGGTTGCCGAGCTCAACGAACTCGCGGCGCTCTACGAAGCCAAAGGGCTCTCGGCGGCGACAGCGCGCACGGTCGCCGAGGAACTCACCGACCACGATCCGGTCGCCGCACACGCCGAGGTGGAGCTGGGGTTCGATCCCGACGAGCTGACCAATCCGTGGCAGGCCGCACTGTCGTCGGCGTTGTCATTCAGCGTCGGCGCCCTGCTGCCGCTGATTGCGATCCTGGCTGCACCGATCACACTGCGGATCCCAGTGACCGTCGCGGCCGTGCTCGTCGCGCTGGTGATCACCGGCGCGGTATCAGCGCGCCTCGGCGGGGCACCGAAACATCGTGCGGCACTGCGCAATTTCATCGGCGGCGGCCTGGCCCTCGCGGTCACCTACCTGATCGGTCATCTCGTCGGCACTGTAATCAGCTGACCGCATCCAGCCGCGCGATGGCGTCGGCGCTCAGCACGACATCCGCTGCGCCGATGTTCTCTTCGAGATGCGCGATCGACCGGGTGCCGGGGATCAGCAAGGTATTTGGTGAATGCGCCAGCAGCCACGCCAGCCCGACTTCGGCCGGTGTGGCGTCGAGCTCAGCGGCGATCTCGCGCACCACGTCGTTGTCGGTGACTTTGGGGAAGCCCGGGAACGCCGAGCCGAGCGGGAAATACGGCACCCAGGCGATGCCCTCTGCCACACAGAGATCCAGGACCGCTTCATGCTCTCGGTCCAGCAGGCTGTAGGGGTTCTGCACGCAAACGATGCCCGCCGGCAGCGCGCGCTGTAGGACGTTGAGCGGCACGCTGCTGATTCCGATCGCGCCGATCTTGCCCTCGTCGCGCAGCGCAATCATCTCGGCGAGTTGGTCGTCGAGGTCGACGATCTGATCGCCCTCGGCGGCCATACCGATCCCAGTGTCGAGACGGCGCAGATTGACCACCGGCACGCAGTCCAGGCCGAGGTCGCGCAGATCCTCTTCGACCGCGGCCCGCAAGTCTGCGGGCCTTTGTGCGGGACCCAGCGGTATCGGTTGTTCGCCGGTGTATCGCGCACCAACCTTGCTGACGACCACGAGGTCGTCAGGGTAGGGCGCCAGCGCTTTGCGGATCCGTCGGTTCACTTCGCCGGGGCCGTAAAACGACGCGGTGTCGATGTGGTTGACGCCGAGTTCGACCGCACGACGCAGCACAGCCGCGGCGTCGTCTGATGAGACATCGTCGTGGAGTTGCATGGCGCCGTAGCCGACGCGGGCAACGGTGCTGGTGCCAATCCGGCCAAGGCCTCCGGGCGTGGGTTGGTCTGTCATGGTGCTCCCGTCATGAGACACTTGATGATGCGGAGGACCCTCCGCTTTGATCAGAGTAGCAGAACCGGAGGATCCTCCGCTTTGGTGGATAGTGTTCGCGCCGACGCGCGGCGCAATCGCGAGCGGCTCCTGGCGGCCGCGACCGCGGCATTCGGCGCCAGCGATGGCGCGCCGGTGTCGCTCGAGTCGATCGCCCGCGACGCCGGGGTCGGCATTGGCACGCTCTACCGCCACTTTCCGAGCCGTGACGTGTTGGTCGAGGCGGTGTACCGGTCTGAGATGGCGGAGGTGGCCGCGGCGGCGGGCAGGCTGTTGAAGCGGTACCCGCCACCTATTGCGCTGCGGCGCTGGATGGATCGCTACGCCAAGTTCGTGGCCGCCAAGCGGGGCATGGCCGAATCGTTTGTCGCGATGGTCGAGTCAGGGGCCATCGAGGGAAGTCAGATCCGCGCGAGCATTGTTGCTGCGGTCGAAGTGCTGCTGAAAGCGGGCGTTGACGACGGCAGCCTGCGCTCCGATGTCCGCGCCGACGATGTGGTGTCCAGCCTGCTCGGCATCTTCCTGACCAGCACGTCGCCCGCCCAGACCGGTCGGCTCTTCGACCTGTTAGTGGCCGGCATCGCCATCTGACGCCGAGCAGACGCAGAATCGCATCAGGTCGTCCGGATTTGTGCGATTCTCCGTCTGCTCGCGCAAGGGAATTCAGCCGACAGCGCGGCCGGCGCCCTCCCAGAACTGTGCGCGCACGGCCTTCTTGTCCGGCTTGCCGAGCCCGGTCAACGGCAGCGAGTCGACGACCACCACCCGCTTGGGCGATTGCACCGACCCCTTGCGGTCCTTGACCGCGGACTGGATCTCCGCGGTCATCGTTTCGATCGCGGCGTCGTCGCGGGCCGCGTCGGCGCGTAGCACCACCACCGCGGTGACGGCTTCGCCCCACTTGTCGTCGGGCGCGCCGACGACGCACACCTGCGCGATCGCCGGGTGCTCGGCGACGACGTCCTCGACCTCGCGCGGGAACACGTTGAAGCCGCCGGTGACGATCATGTCCTTGACCCGGTCGACGATGAAGTAGAAGCCGTCCTCGTCCTCGCGGGCCATGTCGCCGGTGTGCAGCCAGCCGTCCTTGAAGGTATCGGCCGTGGCCTCCGGGAGGTTCCAGTAACCGCCGGCCAAAAGCGGTCCG
>DAIODV010000438.1:0-2985 GCA_036746615.1 Mycobacterium sp. | reverse complement strand
GTCGGGTTCGTCTACCGCAAGCAGCTGAGCGAGGCCGCCAAGGAGGGCAAGGACGTCGACGCGCTGCGCCTGCAGCTGCAGCAGGAGTACGAGGACACGCTGGTCAACCCGTACGTCGCCGCCGAGCGCGGCTACGTCGACGCGGTCATCCCGCCGTCGCACACCCGCGGCTACATCGGCACGGCGCTGCGGCTGCTGGAGCGCAAGATCGCCCAGATGCCGCCCAAGAAGCACGGGAACATCCCCCTGTGAGCGAAGACGCGACGCAGCACCACGAGCCGCACATTCAGGTGCTCAAAGGCAACCCGACCGACGAGGAGCTCGCCGCGCTGATCGCGGTGCTGGGCAGCGTCGCCGGCGGGGGCGGTGAAACAGCGCGGCCGCAGCACAGTCGCTGGGGTCTGCCCGTCGACAAGCTGCGCTACCCGGTCTTCAGCTGGCAGAAGATCACCCTGCTGGAGCGGACGCATATGCGGCGATGACCCGGCTAGTGCTGGGGTCCGCCTCACCGGGCCGGCTCAACGTGTTGCAGCAGGCCGGCATCGATCCGCTGGTCGTGATCTCCGGGGTCGACGAGGACGCAGTCAGCGCGGCATTGGGGCCCGACGCCTCCCCGGGTGATGTCGTGCGCATGCTGGCCCAGGCCAAAGCCGACGAGGTGGCGACCAAACTGGACGATGCCATTGCCGCGGATTGCGTTGTGATTGGCTGTGATTCGATGCTCTACATCGACGGCCAACTGGTCGGCAAGCCAACCTCAGCAGAAGCCGTGCGAAGGCAATGGCACTCGATGGGCGGCAGGGTTGGACAGCTCTACACCGGCCACTGCGTGGCCCGGCTGCTCGATGGCAACCCGATTCGCCAGGTCTCCGAATCCTCAGCTACCACAGTGCATTTCGCTAAACCGACAGCAGCCGACCTCGAAGCGTACATCGGCAGCGGCGAACCTTTAGCCGTCGCCGGAGGATTCACGCTCGACGGGCTGGGTGGCTGGTTCGTCGACCGCATCGAAGGCGACCCGTCCAACGTCATCGGGCTGAGCCTGCCACTGACCCGCCGCCTACTTGGCCGCCTCGGCCTATCCATCACCGACTTCTGGGCGTGAACCCTTGATGAAATCCCGCGGGTAGGCTCAAGGCGTGTCATTACCAGCAGATCCCAGCCCGACGCTGAGCGCCTACGCCCACCCGGAACGGCTGGTGACCCCCGACTGGCTGGCCGGCAACCTGGGCCAACCTGGACTGGCCATCGTCGAATCCGACGAGGATGTCCTGCTTTACGATGTCGGCCATATCCCCGGTGCGGTCAAGGTTGACTGGCACACCGACCTCAACGACCCGCGAGTGCGCGACTACATCAACGGCGAGCAGTTCGCCGAATTGATGGACCGCAAAGGCATTTCCCGAGACGACACGGTGGTGATCTACGGCGACAAGAGCAACTGGTGGGCGGCCTACGCACTGTGGGTCTTTACGTTGTTCGGCCACCCAGACGTGCGGCTGCTCAACGGCGGGCGCGACTTGTGGCTGTCTGAAGGACGCGACACCACTTTGGACGTCCCCACCAAAACCTCGCACGGCTATCCCGTCGTGCAACGCAACGACGTCCCGATCCGCGCCTTCAAAGACGACGTGCTGGGCGCGTTGGGCTCTGAGCCGCTCATCGATGTGCGATCGCCCGACGAGTACACCGGCAAGCGCACGCATATGCCCGACTACCCCGAGGAAGGGGCGCTGCGCGCGGGGCATATCCCGACGGCGCAGTCGATCCCGTGGGGCAAGGCGGCCGACGACAGTGGACGGTTCCGCAGCCGCGACGAGCTGGAGCAGCTCTACGGATTTATCGAGCCGGACGACAAAACGATCGTCTACTGCCGCATCGGCGAGCGATCCAGCCACACCTGGTTCGTGCTGACACATCTGCTCGGTATCCCCGGTGTGCGCAACTACGACGGCTCCTGGACCGAATGGGGCAACACCGTGCGGGTGCCGATCGTCGCCGGTGACAGCCCCGGAGCCGTACCAGTCTGATGAGCATGCCCGCACCGCTGGCCGAGGTCGTGTCCGACTTCGCCGAAGTTGAAGGCCAGGACAAGCTGAAGCTGTTACTGGAATTCGCCAACGACCTTCCAGCTCTGCCTTCTGATCTGGAAGAAGCGGCGATGGAGCCGGTGCCCGAGTGCCAATCGCCGGTATTCCTGCACGTCGACGCCAGCGACGTCAACCGGGTGCGCCTGCACTTTTCCGCTCCGCCCGAAGCGCCCACCACTCGCGGATTCGCATCGATACTGGCCGCGGGTCTGGACGAGCAGCCCGCCGCCGACATCCTGGCCGTGCCGGAAGATTTCTACACTGAGCTCGGCCTGGCCGCGTTGGTCAGCCCGTTACGGCTGCGTGGGATGTCGGGGATGCTGGCCCGAATCAAGCGGCGGCTGCGCGAGTCCGGCTGAAGTGGGCACCGGGTCGTCTCGCTCGCGGCGCGGCGCTTAAACTTCCCCCGACACGATCTGTAAGAATTTCTCTTAGACAACGTGAGAAGCCATCCAGGAGGCGCAGTGCCTAGTCACGCCAGCTCGACGATCTCCAAGGTTCTCGTCGCCAATCGCGGTGAGATCGCGGTGCGGGTGATCCGCGCGGCCAAAGATGCCGGTCTGCCCAGCGTGGCCGTCTACGCCGAACCCGACGCCGATGCTCCTCACGTGAAGCTGGCCGATGAGGCGTTCGCCCTGGGCGGTCAGACCTCGGCGGAGTCCTACCTGGACTTCGGCAAGATCCTGGAGGCCGCCGAGAAGTCCGGCGCCAACGCGATCCACCCCGGCTACGGCTTTCTGTCGGAGAACGCCGACTTCGCCCAGGCCGTGATCGACGCCGGGCTGATCTGGATCGGGCCCAGCCCGCAGTCGATCCGGGATCTCGGCGACAAGGTAACCGCGCGCCACATCGCCGCCCGCGCCCAGGCTCCGCTGGTGCCCGGCACCCCCGACCC
>DAIODV010000437.1:0-3021 GCA_036746615.1 Mycobacterium sp. | reverse complement strand
GGCTCAACCAGCTTGGCGAGGCGCTGCTCGCGCATGCCGATGCGTTCTTCGAGCTGGCGCAGCTCGAGTGGGGCTGCACCGGCAACGAGCGCGTGATCCACGTCGAGGGGCCGGCATTTTCGGCCTTACAAGCCGCCGAACTTGCCACCCACCCCGTCGAGGAGCCGATCGAGGCCTACGGCGCGGCGGGGACCGCGGTGCTGCGCTATGAGCCACTCGGTGTGGTGTCGATTCTGACGCCGTGGAACTTTCCGCACACCCTCAATGTCATGAAAGTGTGCGCCGCCTTGGCCGCGGGCAACACCGTCGTGCTCAAACCGTCGCCGTTGGCGCCGCTCGCCGGTCTGGCGTTGGCCCGAATCATCGACGAGCACACCGACATTCCGCCGGGTGTGGTCAATGTCGTGACGCCTTCCGATATCGAGTCCAGCAGGATGCTCACCGTCGACCCGCGCATCGACATGGTCAGCTTCACCGGAAGCTCGGCGGTCGGCCGGGAGGTGATGGCCGCGGCCGGTGGCACCATGAAGCGGCTGCTGCTCGAGTGCGGTGGTAAGTCGGCCAGCATCGTGCTCGACGACATCACACTGGACGACGAGATGCTCCAGCGAATGCTGTTCGAGTCGTGCTCCTTCCACGCCGGACAGGCCTGCATACTGCACAGCAGGCTGCTGCTTCCCGAGTCGATCCACGACGAGGTCGTCGATCGGCTGGTGGCGTTGGCCCGCGCGGTGAAGGTCGGCGATCCCACCGATCCCGACGTGCAGATGGGCCCGCTGATCAGCGCCGTACAGTTGCAACGCGTTGCGGCACATGTGAACCGGGCCCTCGACGACGGCGCCAAGGTGGTCACCGGTGGGGGCCGGCCGGCCGGATTGGACACCGGCTTCTACTTCGAACCGACGATCCTGACCGAGGTCACGCCGGACGCGACCATCGCTCAGGAGGAAGTTTTTGGACCGGTTTTGTCGGTGCTGCGCTACCACGACGACGATGACGCGGTGCGGATCGCGAACAACTCGCAGTACGGGCTTTCCGGCGCGGTGTGGGGCACCGACGTGGACCGTGCGGTGGCCGTTGCGCGCCGCGTTCGCACCGGGCAGATCGCGGTCAACGGTTTCGGTCCCGGAGGCGCGCCGTTCGGCGGCTTCAACCAGAGCGGGTTCGGCCGGGAAAGCGGCGGGATCATGGGAATCCGTCAGTACATGGAGCCGAAGGCCATGGGACTGCCCGCGTGAGCGGAGCTCTTCGGGTAGTCGAGATCGCCAACGAGATCTCAGGTCCGTACTGCGGCAAGCTGTTCGTCGATATCGGCGCTGATGTCACCAAAATCGAAAGGCCGGAAGGGGATCCGCTGCGGCAATGGGGTCCGTTTCCAGGCGCCGTGCCCGACCCCGACCGCAGCGGCCTGTTCGAGTACCTCAACGCCGGCAAGCACGTCACGCGCGAAACCGATTCAGCACGTGAGCTCATCGCAGACGCCGATGTTCTGATCGACGGTCTGGCGCCCGGGGACCTGGACGAATCAGGGCTCGGCATCGACGCGCTGCAAAACCTCAACTCGAGGCTGGTCGTGGTGCGTATCTCAAACTTCGGGCAGCACGGGCCATTTCGCGACCGCGCCGAGACATCGCTGACCATTCAGGCGGCGTCGGGCTGGATCTCGGCGCGCGATCCCGACCGCCCTCCGGTGCAGGCGGGCGCTCGGATCGCCGAATACGTCGCGGGCGGCTACGCCGCCTTGGGCGCGCTGACCGCGCTGCGGATCGCGCCCAGGAGCCGGGTGACGGAGGTCGACGTCTCGGTGTTCGAGTCGCTGCTGTCCACGCTGCCTTACCCGATGCTGATGGCCGAGCAAATGCGAAAGCTGGGTCTGCCGTCCAACATTCGCTCGTCCCCGATGCTGGGTGTCGTGCGGGCGGGTGACGGCTGGGTCGGGATCAACTGCCTGACCGGGCAGCACTGGCTCGATGTGTGCGCCATGCTCGAACTGCCGGAGTTCGGCGAGCAGCAATACGCCATCATGCTCGGCGGTCCAGAGCGGGCCGAATTCTTCGCCGCCGCGCAGCCCTGGCTGAGCGAGCGGACCGTCGGCGAAATCGTCGAACTCAGTCAGGCACTGCGTGTTCCGGCAGCGCCGATAGCTGACGGCGCCACCGTGCTGGAGTGTCCGCAGTACGTCAAGCGGGAGTTTTTCGTCGATGCCGGGGGACAGGGCTGGTCTTTTCGGCGTCCGGGGGCGCCATTTCGGTGCTCGACGACACCGGCCCCGCCGGTCGGCATAGATCGGCGTGGAGTTTGGCCGGCCGTCGAGGACACGGATCCGTCGCTGCCGTTCGCCGGGCTGAAAGTTCTTGACCTGACCACCTTTTGGGCTGGCGGCTATCTTACCTGTTACCTCGGGGCTCTTGGCGCGGACGTCATCAAAGTCGAGTCGATTCAGCGGCCCGACGGTTTCCGTTATTCGGCGGCTTATCCGTACGAGGCCAACGACTGGTACGAACGCAGCGTGCTGTGGCAGGCCACCAATCTCAACAAGCGAGACATCACGCTGGACTTGACCTCGCAAGCCGGCCGCGAACTTGGGCGGCGGCTTGCCGCGCAAGCAGATGTTGTCGTGGAGAACTTTTCGCCGCGGGTGGTGGAGCAGTTCGGGCTGGACTACGAATCGCTGGTTGCGCTGCGCCCCGACGTAATCGCAGTGCGCATGCCGGGATTCGGCCTCGACGGCCCATGGCGCGACTACGTTGGCTGGGCGCTGAACATCGAGCAGGTTTCGGGCATGACGGCGGTGACCGGCTATGCCGACGGCCCGCCATGCAACGTGCAAGGTCCCGCCGATCCCATCGTCGGCGTGCATGCCGGCGTGGCGTTGCTCGCCGCACTCGAACACCGTCGTCGCACCGGCGAAGGTCAGCTGATCGAGGTCGCGCAAATCGAGATCGCCGCCGCCGTCACCGCTGAACCGGTGATCGAGTATTCGATGAACGGGATCGTCCGGCCGAGGGAAGGCAACCGGCA
>DAIODV010000436.1:0-3025 GCA_036746615.1 Mycobacterium sp. | reverse complement strand
ACGACGTTCCAGAACGCCTTGGCAAAGTCGGCCTTGACGTTCTTGTACTGCAGGTAGAAAGCGTGCTCCCACATATCGAGGACCAGCAGCGGGACAATGCCGAGGGGGAAGTTGGTCTGGTGGTCGTAAACCTGGAATACCAACAGCTTCTGGCCGAGGCTGTCCCAGCCGAGTGCCGCCCAGCCGGACCCTTGCACGGTGGTGGCCGCCGAGGTGAATTGACCGCGGAACTTGTCGAACGATCCGAACGCGTCATCAATGGCCGCCGCGAGCTCACCGGTCGGCTTGTCACCGCCGTTGGGGGACAAGTTCTTCCACCACAAGCTGTGATTGACGTGGCCGGCCAGGTTGAACGCCAGGTTCTTTTCGTGCAGCAGAATCGCGGAGAAATCCTCTTTAGAGCGTGCCTCTTCCAGTTTGGCCAGGGCGTCATTAGCGCCCTTGACGTAGGTGGCGTGGTGCTTGTCGTGGTGAAGCTCGTTGATTTGACCCGAGATATGCGGCTCCAGTGCTCCGTAGTCCCAGTCCAGGTCGGGCAAAGTGTATTCAGCCACGGGATTCCTTCCTTTGACGATCGTTGCCGATCTGCTTCTGACGCTCCACTCGCAGGCTGTCAGCGGAGCGGCGGCTTGGGTTGGTCAACCAAGATCAACCCTGCTCCATCACCGCGCACACCGCAACAACGAGTGCCAGGGGTGAATACCCGACGGTGGAATTTCAGAACCAAACGATGACCGCGAGGACCGCCAGCAAAACCAGGGCGATCAGGCCGGCGCGCAAACCGGCGAGCAAGTAGGAGCGGTTGCACGTCGCCGAGCGTGTGTTCCAGTGCGACGACGATGCCGCGGGCTGCGGTCCGATCGGTTGCGTTGTCATCGGATGAATCCGACCTTCACGTCCAACTTTCCCCCAGTGAGATCAGTCACAACTACTCCTCAGTGGTCGCGATCATAACCCCTTATGAACCGGTGGAAAAATTGAACCGTGTGCGGCTAGCTGACCAGGGTCTATTTTGCTGGCCGACGACTCTGGGCAACCGGTGACCGACGCCCTCGCGGTCGAGCCGGGCCGCATGTCTGCCGGCCTGGTTGGCTGTGACATGTCCCATAAGGGCGATGTAACGAGTAGCTAACGGCGAGCTAAGAATTCGCTAAGCCCTCGGCGGATCGGTCGATCGCAGGGCCGTTTTCGCCGGTTGTTATCCACAGCGACAACCCCTGTCGGGGTATTTACCGCGCGTCAGTCCATTCGGCCGCGCATAGCTATCTGTGGATAAACCTGTGGAAACTGTGGATACCGGGTGGTAGCTGGCGCAGGCGTGCCAACCGCACGAGACGCCGCATGTCAAGATCGATCGCATGGACAGTGAACCCGTGATCGCACAGACCGACATCGCCGACCTGCCCGCCGAATTCGGTCCGGCCGCGGTGTTGCTAGATGTGCGCGAAAACGACGAGTGGCGCCAAGGGCACGCCGCGGGCGCCCAGCACATCCCGATGGGCGAGGTGCCGGCACGGGTCAACGAGATCGACCCGGAGGCAAAGCTGTACGTCGTCTGCAAGGTCGGCGGGCGCTCGCAGAAAGTGGCCCAGTATCTGGCCGGCAACGGATTCGCACCCGTCAACGTCAGCGGCGGGATGCTGGCGTGGGCCCACGCCGGTCGTCCGGTGGTCACCGACGACGGCAGTCCGGGCAGCATCTGACGGTTAGGCTGATGCCGTGATCCAAGTGTGCTCCCAGTGCGGCACACGCTGGAATGTCCGTGACAAGCAGCGTGTGTGGTGTCCGCGCTGCCGCGGGACGCTGCTGGCACCATCATCGGAGACGCCCGCTGTCGATCAGCGCCTGCGCGCCGGCCAGCGAACACCGCCGCGGCTGCCACCGGGCTATCGCTGGATTGCGGTGCGTCCCGGCCCGCCGCCGCCTCCCCGCCGTCGGCGTCGGCCTCTCGGGCCGACTCCGCGGTACTTGGTGATACCGCGGTGGGGCCTGCAGGATCACGTCGAGACCGATGGTTCCGGGCGGCGTTCAGCCGTTCGGCAAGCGCCGCCGCCCGCTCGGGTGCATGCCGCACTCTTCGCGACTGTGCTGACGCTGGGTGTCGCAGCCCTCGTCCACCTGATGCGCTACCTGTTGTTGATCATCAATCGCAACTCGCTGCTGAATTGGCTCGTGGCTGACGCGGCAGCGTTGCTCAGTGTGCTGGCCAGCCTGGCCGCCATCGCCGCGGTGATCGCTTACGCGCTGCTGCTGACGCGATGGTTGATCGCGCGCCGCGCCGCGGCTTTCGCCCATCACGGGCGGTCGGAAACCCGTACACCGTGGGCGCTGCGGCTCGGCTGTCTGCTGCCGCCAACGGCCGCGATGGTGTTGGCCATCACCTTCGCCGTGATCCTGGTGGCCTACGGCCACTCACCGAGCTGGGCGCTGATGGCGCTATGCGTGGTGATCTGTTGCCTGCCATTACTCGGCGCGGTGTGGTCACTGGTCTATGTCATCGAGCTGGCCAAAACGGAGGACAACTACCCGCGGCTGCGCGCCACCATCTGGGGATGGTGGCTGCTCTGGATTCTCAGCAGCCTGACCTCGGTTTTCGCGTCGGTGACCAGCGGGGCGCAGGACGTCCAGGGCATCGCCAACAACACGGTGGCGATGGTCGTCGCCTACCTGGTGGCGTTGGCCGCAGCGATGGCCACCGCCAAGGTGTACGAGGGATTTGAACGCAAACCGGTCGAACGGCCCGCCCATCGCTGGGTGGTGGTCGCTGACGACGAAACCGGCGCGCCGAAACCGGCTCCGGCAGTTGAGTTGACGGGTGCCGAACCGGCAGCATAGTGGCATGACGCGGGCCGACGAGGTGGTGTCTCGGCATCCATTCGTCGTCGCGCACCGCGGCGCGTCGGCAGCTCTGCCAGAACACACGTTGGCCGCATACGATCTCGCGCTGCGGGAGGGCGCGGACGGCGTGGAATGCGATGTCCGGCTCACCCGCGACGGCCACCTGGTCTGCGTGCACGACCGTCGG
>DAIODV010000435.1:0-3046 GCA_036746615.1 Mycobacterium sp. | reverse complement strand
TGTCATCGAAGTCGGCGTCGACGTCCCTAACGCGACCGTGATGCTGGTCATGGACGCCGACCGCTTCGGCATCAGCCAGTTGCACCAGTTGCGGGGCCGCATCGGGCGGGGCGAGCACCCAAGCCTATGTCTGCTGGCGAGTTGGGTGTCGCCGAATTCCCGTGCCGGCCAACGACTTAACGCCGTAGCCGAAACTCTCGATGGGTTTGCTCTGGCCGACCTGGATCTCCAAGAGCGCCGTGAAGGAGATGTGCTGGGCCGCAGCCAGTCTGGGCGCGCGATCACGCTGCAGCTGCTTTCACTGATCGATCACCGGCACATCATCGAAGCGGCCCGGGAGTTCTGTGAGCAGGTCTACGACGACCAAGCCGACAATCCCGGACTTGCGCTACTCGCGGCGCCGTTCACCGGTACTGAACGCATCGCATACCTGGATAAAGCATGACCCGCAAGACTCTGTTGTGGCTGTCGGCGATTGCCGTGCTCGCGGTGCTGGTCGCCTATCAGGTGGCGGTGACGACAGCGGGGGACCGTACGCGGGAGTTCGCGGCGCGGGCCGACGTTCCGACCGTGGCGCCCGGCGTCGACGTGCTCGGCGGAATCACGGTGGTGCCGGCCAGGATTCATCGCTACGACTATCGCCGCGCGGCGTATGGCGATGCCTGGACCGACGACAACGACGCTCCCGGCGGTCACAACGGCTGCGACACCCGCAATGACATCCTCAACCGCGACCTGGTCGACAAGACCTACGTGGCGCTCAAACGCTGTCCCGACGCCGTCGAAACCGGAACGCTGCACGACCCGTACACCAACGCCACCATCAACTTTCATCGCGGCGCAGGCATCGGAGCATCGGTAGAAATCGACCACATCGTGCCGCTGGCGCTGGCGTGGGACATGGGCGCGTACGACTGGCCGGTCGCCGAGCGGGTGCGCTTCGCCAACGATCCTGCCAACCTGCTGGCGGTCGACGGTAAGGCAAACGAGGACAAAGGCGACTCCCAACCTGCGCTGTGGATGCCACCTAATAACGCGTTCTGGTGCCAATACGCCATGCAGTACATCGCGGTGTCGCGCGGTTATGCGCTTGCCGTCGACCAGGCTTCGGCTGACGTGCTGCGCCAGGCCGCGACGACCTGCCCGGCCGGGTAGCTAGCGCGAGCAGACACAAAAGGCCCCGACACGCCGACAAAAAGGGGACTTTTGCGCCTGCTCGTCAGGAGCTAGATCCCGGTGTAAGTCAGCGGGTCCTCGCGCACCCGGGTGCCGTCGTTGAGCCCGTTGAGTGCGTCCATGTGCTCGGCGGCCAACTCGAAGTCGAAGACGTCGATGTTGCTCGCGATCCGCTCGGGCTTGGCCGATCGGGGAATCACCACGTTGCCCAGCTGCAGACTCCACCGGATCAGCACCTGCGCCGGGGTGCGGCTGTACTCGGCGGCGATCGACGTCACGGTCGGATTGTCCAGCAGCCTGCCCACCGCCAGCGGACTGTAGGCCTCGGTCACCACGTTGTGCGCGGCGTTGGCCGCGCGCAGCTCCGCCTGGTTGAGCAGCGGGTGCAGCTCGATCTGGTTGACCGCCGGGGTGACAAAGGTCAGGTCGATGACCGTCGTCAGGTGTTCCTCGGTGAAGTTGCACACGCCGATCGAGCGCGCATAGCCGTCGCCGCGCGACTGGATCAGGCCGCCGAAGCTGTCCACGTACTTACCCAATTGTGGTGCCGGCCAATGGATCAGGTAGAGGTCCACGTAGTCCAGACCGAGCCGCTCCAGGCTGGCCTTGCAGGCGTTCTGCGCGGAGGTGAGGCCGTGGTCGGCATTTGCCAGCTTGGTGGTGACGAACAGCTCGGCGCGGGGGATCCCGGATGCCTTGATCGCCCGACCGACCGCGGCTTCGTTGCCGTACACCGCGGCGGTATCGATCAGCCGGTAGCCGATCTCCAGCGCCGCCAATACCGCGCGCTCGGTCTCGTCGTCGGACAATTCGGCGACGCCGAGGCCAAGCGCCGGCATCGTGTTGTCGTCATTGAGAGCTATAGAAGGGGTTGCAGAAGGCACAGCGGCGCCGCCGGTCAACGTCATTCACCTGCCTGTGAAGTCGAAGGTTCGTGGATTAGGACCGAGCCGGTTGCCGTCGTCGAGCGAAGAGATTGACGCCATGTCGTTGCTGCTGAGTTCGAAATCGAACACGTCAAAGTTGCTCGCAATCCGCTGAGGGTTCACCGACTTGGGGATCACGATATTACCCAGCTGGATATGCCACCTAATCAAAACCTGGGCAGGTGTCCGGCCGTGGCTTTCGGCGATCCCGGTAATCGTCGGATGGCTGAGCAACGAGCCCTGCCCGAGCGGTCCCCACGCCTCGGTCGCGATGCCCAGGCGGGCGTGCACCTCCCGCAACTCCGTTTGCGGCAGCCGCGGGTGCAGCTCGACCTGGTTGACGGCCGGAACGATCCCGGTGGCGTCGATAAGGACAGTGAGGTGTTCGGGTTCGAAATTACTGACCCCAATCGACCGGATCCGGCCCTGGTCGCGCAAATGAGCGAACGCCTTGAAGGTGTCGACAAACGTGTTGCGCTTGGGCATCGGCCAGTGCACGAGGTACAAGTCCAGATAATCGATACCCAGCCGATTCAGGCTGGCGTCGAACGCGGCCAGCGTGCTGTCGTAGCCCTGGTCGGCGTTCCACAATTTGGTAACCAAGTAGAGTTCGTCTCTGGGCACGCCGGATTCGGCGACCGCGCGGCCAGTCTCGCGTTCGTTGCCGTACATTGCCGCGGTGTCGATATGGCGGTAGCCGGCGCGCAGCGCGGCACCCACCGCCTGCTCGGTGTCCGCGGGAGGGATCTTGAAAACGCCGAAGCCGACGGCCGGGATGCAATTACCGTCGTTCAGTGGGATCAAGGGACTCAAGGGACTAGCCATGACACGAAGTCTGCCAGGCGCGCCGGATGTGCAGGTCAAAGCGCTACGGGGATCCAGGGGTTGGGCCCGTCGGCTGCAGAGTGCAGCGACCAACGTCGGTCTGAAGGTCATTCCCTGGG
>DAIODV010000434.1:0-3055 GCA_036746615.1 Mycobacterium sp. | reverse complement strand
CCGCCTCAGGGGACGGACCGCCGCAGCCGGCGGCACCGACATGATCCCTGCCTTGGCGAACGGGCTGTCGGGCATCGCCGCTAGACCGTTGGCCGCGGTCGCGCCCCAGTCGTGTCCGATCACCACGTCGCGGTCAGTGCCGCCGGCCGCCGACCGCACCTGCAGCGCGTCGTCCATCAACGCTCCGATGTGATAGCTGCCGTCGGACGGTATCGACGACGGTGCGTAGCCACGCATGAACGGCGCCACCACTCGCCAACCCGACGCGGCGAGCCGGGGTGCGAAATTACGCCAGCCATAAGCGGTATCGGGAAACCCGTGCAGGCACAGCGCGATCGGGCCGTCTGGCGGACCCCACGTCAGGGCCTTCAGCTCCACGGCGGGAGCATGCACATCGATCCAGCGGGGTCCACCCATCATCTGATCCTTAGAACTGGTCGAAGCCCGACACCAGCCAGCGATCACCGATCTTGTCCAGAGTCACCCGGACACTGGTGTCGGCATCAGCCGGCGCGGAGTTACCGATCTTGATCGTCTGGTTGACGAAAACCAGGACCACCGCATGATTGTGCGTGGCCGATTCGCAGGCTGCGCCGGCAACGGTCGCCGCCGCGGAAACGCGTCGCTCCTTCGCATTCGGGATGAGCTCCTCCTGTGTCCGCTGTGTGTAGGTGTCGAGGAAATTGCCGGTCAATCGCGTTCGCGCGGCCGCCACATCCCGATCCACGGTATCGAACCGAAACGTTAACAGCTCGACGGTGGAATCCCTTGCCGCCGCGACCGATTGGCTGCGAGCAAGATCGGTGTTGCGAACCGACGAGTCATTCCACTTGAGCAGACCCGCGGCGACCGCCAGCAGCAACGCCAGCGCGGGTAGCAAACCGTAGACGAGCACGCGCGACCAGTTGACGTCTCTCGGTTGTCTCATGGAACGAACACCACGTCGGAGACCTTGGCGACATTGCCCATCTTCTTCACGGTGACCCGTATCCGCCAGAACTGCGGCTCCTGCTGCGCCAGAGCGGGATCCGTCGACTTCACCGTGACCGCCACCAATACCTTGCCCACCTCCCCGTTGCGCGACTCCAGTCCAGCGTCGGTAGTGGTGGCGACCAACTGCGATCGCATCCGCTGGGCGTTCTCGATATACGACTGCTTCCGGCGGGCGAAGCTCTCATGAAACTTGCCGGTCGCCGAGTCCAGGATCCGTTGCGCGTCAGCATCGGCGTGTTGATAGTCGACCGTGAGCAGGTTCGCCGCGCCCTGGGAAGCCGCCTGCACGAAAAGATCGCGCTGCGCCTCGAGACTGTGGGCCTCATACGCCCGAAAACCCAGCCAACCGACCAGCCCCGCCAACACCACACCCGCCACCAAACCGGCGACCAGCGCAACGCGCTCAACCCGCGCAGGGGATTGGGTGGGCCGAAGGTATACGACGTCTACGGGCTCCTCGCCGGCGGCAGTCGCATCGTCTGGCATGTAGTCCAACGTACGTGCCGCAGCCGGCGACCGACGCGACGATCGAGTGGCTTACCGAGTAAGCTCGCGCGACGCCTCCGCGGCCGCCTGCTCGAGGTCCGCGACGACGATCTTGCCCATGCCCAGCATCGCTTTGGTGGCCGCCGCCGCGCGTGCCGGATCTGGATCGCTGAGCAGCTCATAGAGCCGGTCCGGAATGATCTGCCAACTCAGCCCGAACCGGTCCTTGCACCAGCCGCACTGCGATTCCTCGCCGCCGTCGGTTAGCCGATCCCAGTAGTAGTCGACCTCGTCCTGGTCCTTGCAGTGGATCGTGAACGACACCGCCTCGCTGAACGAAAAGTGCGGGCCGCCGTTGATCCCTATGAACCGGGCCCCGTCGAGAACGAAGCTGCCCGACAAGACCGAGCCCGGCTCGCCGGGGCCGGCGTCGGTGGTCCGATTGAGGCTCTCAATGTGGGAGTTCGGGAATACCGACGTGTAGAACGTCGCCGCCTCCTCCAGGTTCTGGTCGAACCACAGTGAGGGCGTAATCGCGGGCATGGTGCCTCCTAGTCGTTGGTCGGTTTCAGTGATAGACCGCTGCGACGGCGAAAACTCATCGACACTCCGACCGTTTATATGGGCAGGTTAAGGCCCCCGAAGCGCTGTAGGTAACGTCAGGCGGATGACTACGGTGAGCAGCACTCCGCAGACCGTTGAGTATTCGGGCGTCAATGGGCTCACGCTGGTCGCAGACGAGTGGAACCGCGGCATCGACGCTGCGGCCGACCGGTCGACGATCCTGATGCTGCACGGCGGCGGCCAGAATCGGCACTCCTGGAAGAACACCGGCCAGGTCCTGGCCGACGAGGGATTCCACGTGGTTGCGCTGGACAGCCGCGGGCACGGTGACAGCGATCGGGCACCCGACGCCGACTACGACGTCGAGACGCTGACCGCTGACGTCATGGCGGTGCTCGGTGCGATCGGCCGGCCGGTGACGCTGATCGGCGCGAGCATGGGCGGGTTGACCGGCATCCTGGTCGCCGACGAGGCCGGGCCCGAGCGAGTCACGCGGTTGGTACTGGTCGATGTGGTGCCGCGGTTCGAGAAGAACGGCAGCGCACGCATCCGCGACTTCATGTTCAGCGGTCTGCACGGGTTCGGCTCACTGGAAGAGGCCGCCGACGCCGTCGCTGCGTATCTGCCCCATCGCACCAGGCCGCGTAGCCCCGAGGGATTGAAGAAGAACCTGCGGCTGCGCGACGGCCGGTGGTACTGGCATTGGGACCCGGCGTTCATGACCAAACCGGGCGACGACCCCGAGCTACGCACCGAAAAGTTCGAGCACGCCGCCGCTGCCCTGACTATTCCGGTGCTGTTGATTCGCGGCAAGCTGTCCGACGTGGTCAGCCCCGAAGGTGTCCGGCACTTCCTCGCGACGGTGCCCAACGCAGAGTTCGTCGAACTGTCCGAAGCCGGGCACACCGCGGCCGGCGACGACAACGACGCCTTCAGCGACGTCGTGGTGACATTCGTAACCCGTTAGTTCGCAGGCTTTTCCGCGTGGCCGCCGAACTGCTTGCGCATCGCT
>DAIODV010000433.1:0-3055 GCA_036746615.1 Mycobacterium sp. | reverse complement strand
TCGGTAGTGCCGGCGCCGGTGTATGTATCCTGACCAGTCAACTCCGCGGTCAACTACGCGAATCCTTTCTCGTCGCCAACTCGTCCTCGAGTTGATATTTGATAAAATCTGGTGTTGTCTGGATCACATTATGGTCTTGGCCGCCCGAAGACAACCCCAACGCCAGACGCGGCTTCCGCTGCGCCGAGCGCAGCTGTCCGACGAGGTGGCGGGCCACCTGCGGGCCGCGATCATGTCCGGCACCCTGCGGCCGGGCACGTTCATCCGGCTCGACGAGACCGCGGCCAAACTCGGCGTCAGCGTCACGCCGGTTCGCGAGGCGTTGCTGAAGCTGCGTGGCGAGGGCATGGTGCAACTCGAGCCGCACCGGGGTCACGTTGTGCTGCCGCTGACCCGCCAGGACATCGACGACATCTTCTGGCTGCAAGCGACCATCGCCAAGGAACTTGCCGCCACGGCGGCCCAGCGCATCACCGATGCCGAGATCGACGACCTCGAACGCATCACCGACGCGATGGCCGCCGCCGTCGCCGTCGCGGATACCGAGACGATCGCGGCCACCGAGTTCGCGTTTCACCGGGCTTTCAATCACGCCACAGGTCGAATCAAGTTGGCTTGGTTCCTGCTGCACGTCGCGCGCTCTATGCCCTTGAAGGTCTACGCCGCCGATCCGGACTGGGGAACGGCCGCCGTCGACAACCATCGCAAGTTGATCGCCGCGCTGCGCCGCCATGACACCGCCGCGGTCGTCGAACACACCCATTGGCAGTTCATTGACGGCGCGCGCCGGCTCACCGAAACGCTCGACCACAGCGGAATCTGGGGTTAGTCCTACTACGACAACTCCTCGGCCCGCCGCTTCAGGTTGTCGGCGAGATAGTCGAGAACGTTGTCCGCGAGTTTTTTGACCATCGGCGCGGGCACAGGCATCGTGGGCTCGACGTCCATGTCCACCGTAAGCAGCGACGTCGCGCCCATCTCCACGACGCTGAAAAGTTGGTCCTGTTTTTTGAACAGGTTGCCCTGCTGCATCACGGTCTGAATTTGGTTGGGGCTCGGGTAGTAGACCGCCTGGATCAACGTGTCTTCGATGCCTTCGTAAGCAGCGTCAAGACGTAACTGGCTGGCGCGTCCGTCGTCGTAGCGGGCCAGCACCCAGAGCCCTTTTATCTCTTTGTTCCACTGCGGGTAGGACTCGAAGTCGGCGACGATGGCCAGGATCTTGGCCGCCTCCGCGGCGACCTCGACGGTCTTGCTCACAAACGGCATTGGCCGACTATAACGACGGCCCCTTCTCGAACGACGGCCCCTTCTCGCTGAGCCTGTAGCTATGGCGCGCTCCACTCACACTTCTGCGCAATAACTACAGGCTCGAGTCATCTTTTACACACGCAGTCGACAGCAGCGAGCGGATGGCGTCCGGAATCGGTACCGGTCGGCGGCTGGTGCGGTCGATATAGACATGCACCCAATGCCCGAGCGCCGCGATCTTCTGCTCCTCGTCTGCGTCCCGGAAGATGCCGAGCCGATACGTGACGCTGCTGCGGCCCAACCTGGTGACTGCCAATCCGACGACGAGCCGTTGCGGAAAGTGCAGTTCGGAGAAGTAGCGGCAGCCCGATTCGGCGACGATGCCTTGCTCCGGGATGGTGACCGGGTCGATAGCGACATTCGTGTTGATCCAGCCGTTGATCGCGGTGTCGAACAGCTGGTAGTAGACCGCGTTGTTGAGGTGGCCGAACATGTCGTTGTCGGCCCAACGGGTGAGCACCGGCCAGAGCACCGGAAAGTCGCGGCGGGGGAACCCTTCCGAATCGGACGGTGCTGAGGTCATGGTTGTATTCGACCATGCTGGAAATCCGGGGCGCCGTGCTGGAGCACATCGGATCACCCCGGCCGTATGCAGATTCCAGACCCATCAGCATCACCGAAGTTGAACTGGCTCCGCCCGGCACCGGGGAACTCCAGGTGCGTATCGAAGCCGCGGGCGTGTGCCACTCCGACTTGTCGGTGGTGGACGGCAACCGGGTGCGGCCCACGCCGATGCTGCTCGGGCACGAGGCGGCGGGCATCGTGGAGCAGGTTGGCGCCGGGGTGATCGACGTGACCGTAGGCCAGCGCGTCGTGATGACATTCCTGCCGCGGTGCGGGCACTGCGCGGCGTGTGCCACCGACGGGCTGACGCCGTGTGAGCCCGGCAGCGCCGCGAACAGCGCGGGCACCTTGCTGGGCGGTGGAATGCGGCTGAGCCGCGGCGGTGTTGGCGTCTACCACCATTTGGGGGTGTCCGGCTTTGCCACCCACGCCGTCGTGCACCGCGACAGCGTGGTTCCGGTGCCAGACGACATTCCGCCGCCCGTCGCTGCGCTACTGGGCTGCGCGGTATTGACCGGAGGCGGAGCTGTACTCAACGTCGGCAAGCCAGAGCCTGGTCAGACGGTGATAGTCGTCGGTATCGGCGGGGTCGGCATGGCGGCGGTGCTGACCGCACTGGCCTACGAGGATGTCCGCGTGATCGCCGTCGACCAGCTACCCGAGAAGCTGGCGACTGCAACGGGTTTCGGCGCGCATAAGGCCTACACGCCCCAGGCGGCCATCGACGACAGTGTCAAGGCACCCATCGTCATCGAGGCCGTCGGGCATCCGGCCGCGCTGCAAACCGCGATCGACCTGACCGCCCCCGGCGGCCGCACCATCACCGTCGGGCTGCCGCGACCCGACGCCCGGATCAGCGTGTCGCCGTTGGGTTTTGTCGCTGAGGGTCGGTCGCTGATCGGCAGCTATCTCGGATCTGCGGTACCGGCTCGTGACATTCCACGATTCGTCGAGATGTGGCGCTCGGGCCGGCTGCCAGTGGAATCGCTCGTGTCCGCCACGATCAGGCTGGACGACATCAACGCGGCGATGGATCACCTGGCTGACGGCACCACCCTGCGTCAGCTCATCAGCTTCGACTAACCCCCAAAGAACGCGCGCCGCAGCGCCCGGCCCTTCAGGCTGAACAGCTGCTCGGACACTTCCCAATCGGGCAGCAGCGAATCGAACCCGTGGCAGG
>DAIODV010000432.1:2285-3067 GCA_036746615.1 Mycobacterium sp. | reverse complement strand
GGCGACGCCGCTTTGGTCCAGCGCCTCGACGGGGGAGTGCACGAAGCGAACCGACGGTGGCCACGGCTTGGCCTGTGCCTCGTCCAGCATTCCCCGCGACGCGTCGACGGCGATGATCTCGGCCTGCGGGGCGACGCATAGCAGCGCAGCCGTCGACGACCCGGTGCCGCACCCGGCGTCGAGCAGCCGCAGGCCTTTGCCTGCCCCGGGCAGGCACATCCGACGTGCCGAAAGCCTAAGGCCGGCGTGGTATCTGGGGTTGGCACCGACCAGCCGGTCGTAAGCGCTTGCGCCGGCGTCGAAAGCGGCAGGCACGTCGCGGCGGGGTAGACCGGTGCTACCGATGCTCACGTTGCCGTTCCCACAGTAGGAGCACCGCAGTGACCAATGCGAATCCGAACAGGAAATCCTCGACCGGGATATCGAAAGGAAACCTGATGCCACTGGTCTGCCGATGGTCATACACGACGATCGGGTCGCTGAGCTTCGTCAGCCAGCCGTCCACCAGGATTTGAAATCCGATCACGATCAGCATCGACAACCAATAGCCCGGCCGGCGGAAAAGCTTGGTGCGCAGCACAATTAGCTCCAGCCCGCCGACCGCGACCACCGCCAGCACGGCCGGCGCGGTGTAGCCCAACCCGTTCATCGGCGGTTGTACCGCTCGAGAATGGTGCTGACCGCGTTATAGGTCAGCAGCCCACACATCGGAATTATGATGAAGAACAAGACCTCCTCGATCGGCAGCCGGAACGGGATAGTCGCGCCGATGATATAGGCGG
>DAIODV010000432.1:0-2275 GCA_036746615.1 Mycobacterium sp. | reverse complement strand
GTATGTCCAGACATGCGCGGCGATCGCCAGTTCGTCCCAGATCAGGAACACAGCCGCTACCGGCAACACCGCATAGGCAGCGCGCCGCAGTTGGCGGTAGATACCGGCGCCGAAGATCTCCAACGGCAACGTGATTACCAGACATGCCGCCAGGACAATCAGGTACTGCCAGTGGTCTATCACGCCGCACCCGACCAGTGCTTGTTGGGAGGGGCTGGATGCATCAGCCGCGCTTGCCATGACCTCAGCAGCCCGCCGCCGGCCACGCGTAGTCGTCGAGAGTTGCCGACCGTCGCGCGCTGGGTGAACACCGCGAAGTCAGATTCTTCGATGCGATCGAGGATTTCTGAGTACAGCGTCAGCGCGGTGGCCACACAGGCGCGTGAACGCGGCACCAACACCGAGATTCCTTCGGCCGCATACCGGTAGGCCTGGCGGGCGATATCGTGCTGAGCGGCCAGCGCATTGCGTACCCGATGATCGGTGCGGCGATGGTGGTGGCACCACAGTAGTACGTCGCGGTCGACGTCGCAGGCCGCCAACTCGTCGGCGGGCAAGTAAACCCGTTGTCGCGTCAGGTCTTCGTCGATGTCCCGCAGAAAATTGGTGAGCTGGAACGCTCTGCCCAACGCTGCGGCGTGCGGCGCCGCTTGCTCGGGCGGCCCGACGGTGCCGAGGATCGGAAGAAGTTGTAGGCCAATCGCTTCCGCAGAACCCTTCATGTATAAGTTCAGCTCTGCACGGTTGGGGTAGTCGGTGATCGTCAAATCCATCCGCATGGACGTCAGAAAGTCCTCGAACAGCTCGTCGCTGATGTCGAAGCGATGTGCGGTGTGCCTGACCGCAGCGAGGACGGGCTCGGTTGTGCGGCCGTCGTGTGCGAAGAATTGGTCCGAGAGTAGCTGTAAGCGCGCCGCGCGGGTCGCTGTGTCCAGGGCCGGATCGAGATCGTCGAGGATATCGTCGGCGTAGCGGGCGAAGCCGTATAGCGCATGCACCGGCGGACGTTGTTCGGGCGCAAGCAATCTGGTCGCCAAGAAGAACGTGCGACCGTGGGCGGCGTTGAGCTCGCGACAGCGCCGATACGCATCGCGTAGTTCCGGAGCTTTGATGCCGGCCGCGTCCAACTCGCTGCGGATCATGCCAGCCCGACTCTCGTTACGACGGTTCGCGCGGGCTGCTCGACGATTCCGGTAATGCGGTCAGCGGCCAACCGCCCGGAGACCAATGCGGTTGGTACGCCGACCCCAGGCACCGTCGACGAACCGGCCAACACCGCGTTGTCGATGCCACGCGCGGTGTTCGCCGGACGGAATGGGCCGGTCTGACCGAACGTGTGGGCCAGCGCGAATGGAGTTCCGGCGATCATGCCCTGGCGCGCCCAATCCGTGGGGTTGACGACGTGCAGCACCTCGGCGCCGTCGCGCAGCCGTGGGACCAGTCGCGCTGCAACGGTGTCGAGCAGCTGATCGGCGTACGCATCGCCGATATGTGACCAATCGACGACACCGTGCGTCAGGTTTGGTGCCGGGGCCAAAACGTAGAACAGATCGTGGCCGGCCGGGGCCAAATTGGGGTCGCTTGCCGTCGGCCTGGTCACCAACAACGACGGATCCCGCATCAGCTTGCCGTCGCGGATGATGTCGGGGTGTGCCAGCGCATGATCCGGCTCGGGGGCGCGGGGGGCGCCGACGTGAACGACAACCGCCGACGGCGCCGGCCGGAGTTTGCCGACGCGGCGCGGTTCGCGGCCCAACAGTTGATAGGTTTTTGGCAGTTCGGTGGTCAACACCACCGCGTCGCAGGCGATGCGCTGATCGTGGTCGGTGTGGACCGCCGCCACCCGACTACCGGTGTATTCCAGGCCGGTGACTGTTGCGCCGTAGTGGAAGTGCACTCCGGCGTCAGTCGCTGCGGCGGCTAGCGCATCGGGCAGCGCCCGAACACCGCCGCGCGGAAAGAAGACTCCCGACACTGTGTCCATGTAGGCGATTACCGCGTATACCGCCAAGGCTTGGCCGGGTGCGACGCCGGCATACAGCGATTGGAATGTGAACACTCTTTGTAGCCGCGGGTCGGTGATGTGGCGCTTGACCATCGCGCTCCAGTTGCGGAATCCGCCGATTGCCGCCAGGCGCGCTAGCTGTGGATTTAGCAGCGATAACGGCGAATCAAAGTTCTTGGCGATGAAGCCGTCGAACTCGGTACGGTACAACCGTGTCAGCCAGTCACGCAGCTGGCGGTAGCCTGCGGCCTGGTTGGCGTCGCTGAATTC
>DAIODV010000431.1:0-3078 GCA_036746615.1 Mycobacterium sp. | reverse complement strand
ACGAAACACGATCCGAACAGGCTGCGCGCAGCGACCAGCCGATCCCCGGCGCCCAGCAGCGCGCCCAGAGAGGTGAACACCGCCGCCATCCCGCTCGCGGTCGCGAAAGCCGCGGGTGCACCCTCGATCAAACGCAAACGTTCCTCGAACATGCTGACTGTGGGATTGCCGTAGCGTGAGTAGACATAGCGGTCGATCTCGCCGGTGAAGGACTTTTCCGCGGCAGCGGCGGACTCGTAGACATACCCGGACGCCAAATACATTGCCTCGGCGGTCTCTTCGAACTGCGACCGCAAAATGCCACCGCGTACACCGATCGTGGCTTGGCTGACACCTTCCGGCAGCGGCTCGGGAGTCCGGACTGAACGCTCGTCAGTCATGTTTGCTTCCAGGGCAATCCGATTGCACGCCAGCCGGCCCCGCCGCGGTGATGCTCGGCGTCGAGATTTCCTTCGAATCCGTCCAACACGTTGTAGGACGGCGCGATACCCGCCGCAGTGGCGGCCTCAGCGGCGCTGATGGAGCGGTTGCCCGAGCGACACAGGAAGATCACCGGCCGGTCGCCCTCGGCGGACGGCAGTTGCTCAGCCAGTTCGGCAGCGAAGTTGTCATTGCGTGTGCCGTCGAGGCGATTCCACTCGATGTATACGACCTCGCGACCCAGGCTGGACAAGTCGGGCACTCCGACGAAGCGCCACTCGGCATCGGTGCGCACGTCGACAAGCACCGCCTCGGGGTTCTCGCCAAGCAGCTTCCAGGCCTGCTCCGGGGTGATATCTCCTGCGTAGCTCACCCGCGTGAGTGTCCCACACCCGACTGGGCGGCCAACTACCAGAGTCTGCGCAGCGCTGCCGACACCTCGCGGGCACGACTGCGCGCTGTGGCGACGTCTTTGGCGGTGACGACGGCTACTCCCAGCGGGCGCCGCTCTTCGGGTTCCTGGCGGCCGAAGACCCGCACGTCGCTCTCCGGCGTCCGTAACGCATCGGCCAGTACGCCAACCGGATTTGAGCCACCGGGCCCTTCGTCGCCGGCGTAGATCACCTCCGCGGCGCCCGGCGAAATCATGATCGTGTCGGAGGGCAGGCCCAGGATTGCCCGGGCTTGGAGTTCGAATTCCGAAAGCCGCTGGGTGCGCAATGTGATCAGGCCGCTCTCGAAGGGTCGGGCCGTGACATCGCTGAAGTACACCTCGTCGCCGCGGACCATCAGCTCCACGCCGAACAAGCCACGCCCGCCCAGCGACTTGACGATTCGGGCGGCAATCGACTTGGCGGCGTCCAGCGCGGCGTCGCTGAGATCTTGCGGTTGCCAGGATTCCTGCACATCACCGACGGCCTCGCCGTGCCCGATCGGGGCGCAGAACTCGACGGTCGGCCCCGTCGGCCCGACGCTGCGCACCGTGAGCAGGGTGAGGTGAAAGTCGATCTCGACGAGGGTCTCGGCCAGCACGCGGTTGTGGGCAAGCCGACCACCGGCCGACACCGCACGCTGCCACGCCGGCTCAACGTCTGCCGGTAACAACACAATCGACTGGCCTGCGCCCGCCACGGCTGCCACCGGCTGCACCCGCAGCGGGTAGCCCGCGTGGTCGGCGACCGCGCGCAGCTCTTCGAGCGATCCGGCGAACCAGAACGGCGCGGTCGGCAGGCCAAGCTCGTCGGCGGCCAGCCGGCGCAACCCCTCCCGGTCGGCGGTGAGCCGGGCGCAGCGGGCGGTGGGGAAAACCTCGATGGCACCGGTGTCGGCCGCGCCCGTCAACGCATCGGCGGCAACCACGTCAGATGCCGTCACCACAAAGTTCGGCCGCAACCGTCCGATCACCGCAGCCAGCTCGTCGGTGTCAGTCATGTTGACCACCACCGATTGGTCGGCCACCCCGTGCGCGGGCGCATCGGCGTATCGCTCCACCGCGATCACCTCGGCCCCCAGCCGCTGAAAGGCGATCGCCAACTCACGGCTGAACTCTCCCGACCCCAGCAACATGACCCTGGTCCGGTCGGCCGCCGGCGGATCGGGATGCTGTTCCGGTGTCGATGCGTCTGGCGTCACGCTGATCAAGGATAGGTTCCGCGGGTCGCTCGAAGCTGAATCATGACTTGCATGATGCAAGTAACATGGCAGCCATGCTCCCACGCACCTACGAGCATCAGGTCTGCTCGATCGCACGCAGCTTGGAACTGATCGGCGACAGATGGACGCTGCTGATCATTCGCGATGCCTTCCGGGGCGTACGCCGCTTTGACGATTTCCGCGCCCGGCTTTCAGTGGCGCACAACGTGCTCAGCGACCGACTGGCGCGACTGACCGAGGCCGGCGTGCTCGAGCGGCGCCGTTACCAGGAACGACCGGATCGGTACGAGTACCACCTCACCCGACAGGGCAAGGATTTGTGGCCGGTGTTGATGTCGCTGCTGTTTTGGGGCGATCGCTACCTCGCCCCGGACGGCCCTCCTCTGCTGCCGTTGCATCGCGACTGCGGAGGTCGTCTCACCCCGCAACTCACCTGTGCCGACTGTGGTGCCCAATTGGGACCCGGAGACGTCGACCTTACGCCCGGCCCCGGCGCTGCGCAGGCAAGCTGAACTCATCGATTGCATCACGCAAGTAACTGTGGAATAGTCACTTGCATCACGCAATCGACCTTGGAGGTAGCCCCATGACGTCAACCGCTAGCACCTATCTCCTGGGTCATGCAGACGCGGAAGTCCGGCGGCTGCTGCTGCAAGCCCGGCTGTACGACGACTACACCGAGCATGCGCTGCGGCTGGCGGGCTTGCGTCCCGGAATGCGGGTGCTCGACGTGGGCTGCGGGCCTGGCGATGTGTCGTTTGTGGCCGCGCGGCTGGTCGGGCCCGAAGGCTCGGTGCTCGGTATCGATGCCGCCGTCGACATCATCGAACTCGCCCGCGCCCGTGCCGCAGAGAACGGTCTGGAATCCGTTCGGTTCGAGCAGACCACCGTCGGCGACCTCGCGCTCGACCGGCCCGTCGACGCCGTGATCGGGCGGCTGATCCTCATGCATCTGCCCGATCCGGTCGGCACGCTGCGTCAGCTCGCCGGGCTGGTCCGCCCGGG
>DAIODV010000430.1:0-3104 GCA_036746615.1 Mycobacterium sp. | reverse complement strand
CTCGTTCTTGGTCAGGTAATTGGTGTACTCGATCAGCTTGGCCGCCGCGGTGTTATTGCGCAGCGCCGCGTAGTCTTCGGAGACTCCGGCGATGGTGCGGTGCAGTGACCGGAGGGTGTCGGTGTCCAGCGGTTCGTCGGCGTTGTCGCGTATCCGGATGTCGCCGGTCTGCTCGTCAACCACCAGCCGCCACACCCGCTGCAGGAAGCGGTGCGCCCCGACGACGTCCTTGGTGGCCCATGGACGGGAGGCCTCCAGCGGGCCCATCGACATCTCGTACACCCGCAGCGTGTCGGCGCCGTAGTCGTCACACATCTCGTCCGGCGATACCGAATTCTTCAGGCTCTTACCGATTTTGCCGAATTCCTGGAAGACTTCGATCTCCCCGTCGGGCCCGGAGTAGACGAACCCGCCGTCGCGCTCCACGACCTCGGCCGCCGGAACATAGGCACCCCGGGCATCGGTGTAGGCGAACGCTTGGATATACCCCTGGTTGACCAAGCGGCGGTAGGGCTCGCGGGAGCTCACGTGACCCAGGTCGTAGAGCACCTTGTGCCAAAACCTCGAATACAGCAAGTGCAGCACCGCATGTTCAGCGCCGCCGACATACAAGTCGACACCGCCGGGATCGTCGGGGCCGTGCTCGGCCGGTCTTGGACCCATCCAGTAGGCTTCATTTTCCTTGGCGCAGAACCGCTCCGAGTTGTGCGGGTCGGTGTAGCGCAGCTCGTACCAGGAGCTGCCGGCCCACTGCGGCATCACATTGGTGTCGCGGGTGTAGGGCTTCAATCCGTCGCCGAGGTCCAGCTCCACGTGCACCCAGTCGGTCGCCTTGGCCAGCGGCGGGGATGGCTCGCTTTCAGCATCGTCGGGATCGAAGAGCACCGGCGAATAGTCTGGGACGTCGGGCAATTCGACGGGCAACGCGGCTTCATCCAGCGCGTGCGGACGGCCGTCGCTGTCGTAGACGATTGGGAAGGGTTCGCCCCAATAGCGTTGCCGCGCGAAAAGCCAGTCGCGCAGCTTGTATTCGATACGCGCCCGGCCGCGGCCGTCGGACTCCAACCGCGCGGTGATGGCTGCCTTGGCCGCCGCCACGTCCATTCCGTTCAGGTAGCCCGAGTTCACCAGCACACCGTCGCCGACGTAGGCGGCCTGGCAAATATCGCCGCCGGCAATGACTTCGACGATCGGCAAGCCGAACTCGTGGGCGAACTCCCAGTCGCGCTGGTCGTGGCCGGGAACCGCCATGATTGCGCCGGTGCCGTATCCGGCCAGCACATAGTCGGCGATGAAGATCGGCACCTGTTCACCGTTGGCCGGGTTGATGGCATAGCTGCCCAGGAACACACCGGTCTTGGCTTTGTTCTCTTGACGCTCCAGGTCGGACTTCGCGGCGATGGCCTGCCGGTAGGCGGCGACGGCGTCAGCCGGTGTGGCAGCGTCGAAGGTCCAGTGCGGGTCCACTCCGGTCGGCCACTGGGCCGCAGCCAACCGGTCGACCAGGTCGTGCTCGGGGGCGAGCACCAGATAGGTGGAACCGAACAGCGTGTCGGGCCGGGTGGTGAACACTTCGATATCCCCGGCGTCGCTGCCAAAAAGCGCGGCGGCACCGGTCGAGCGGCCGATCCAGTTGCGCTGCATGGTCTTGACCTTCTCCGGCCAGTCCAGCACGTCGAGGTCGTCGAGCAACCGGTCGGAGTAGGCGGTGATCCGCATCATCCACTGCCGCAACCGCTTCCGGAACACCGGAAAGTTGCCGCGGTCGCTTCGCCCATCGGCGGTGACTTCTTCGTTTGCCAGCACGGTGCCCAGCCCGGGACACCAGTTCACCATCGAATCCGCTCGGTAGACCAGGCGGTGAGCATCGATCACGTCGGCGCGTTCACCAGCCGACAACTTCGCCCAATCTCGGCCGTCATCCAATTTCCTTGCGCCGGAATCGAATGCAGAAACCAACTCGGTGATCGGTCGGGCTTTATTGGCGGCGGTATCAAACCACGCGTTGTAGATCTGCAGGAAGATCCACTGCGTCCACTTATAGAACTCGACATCGGTGGTGGAAAAGCTTCGCCGGTTGTCGTGGCCGAAGCCCAGCCGGCCCAACTGGCGGCGGAAATTAACGATGTTGGCCTCGGTTCGCGTGCGCGGATGCGTGCCGGTCTGCACTGCATATTGCTCGGCCGGCAGACCGAACGCGTCAAAGCCCAACGCGTGCAGCACATTGCGCCCAACCATCCGGAAGTAGCGGGCATAAACATCGGTGGCGATGTAACCCAGCGGGTGACCGACGTGTAGCCCCTCGCCCGACGGGTACGGGAACATGTCCTGGACGAACATCTTGTCGGCGGGTACAGCGGAGCCGTCCGCCGGTGCCAGCGACCCGACCGGGTTCGCCACGTTGAAGGTCCCCAACCGGTTCCAGGTCTCCTGCCAGGCCTGTTCGATGCGTCCGGCCAGCTCCGCGGTGTATCGATACCGCGGAACGTCGGCGTCGGCCTGCTCGGCAGCAGCCGTTGGGGAGTCGGTCACGTCCAACAGGTTATAAGGGCGGCTATGACAGCCCCGCCGCCGACAGGTTTGTCTCGGTTGCATTGCGGACCGATCAGGGGTTTATCCCAGGTGTATTCCAGGTCGATTCCAACGCTGGTAGCTCGTAGTTGGGCCTGGTTACAGTCCGACTCATGCATCGCGGTGAAGCGATGGAGGGAAAGGACCGACTCTCATGATGCAGATTGCCCGTAGCTGGCGGGTAGCTGTCGCGGGTCTGGCCGTCGGAGTCGTGGGAGTGCTGGGATTTACCTGCCCCACCGCGTCGGCCGAACCGGTGTTTCCGCCCCGCCCTAATCCCGCTCCCGTCCCCGCGCCGCCGGTGACGCCGCAGGCTGTCACGGGCACAACCGGGGCTGTCGGCTACCCCCTGCCGGGGACGGCACCCGTTGCCCCCGCGGTGCCGTTCCCGGCCTCACCGGCAACAGGCACCAGCGGACGCTTCGCCGCCAACAGCGAGCGAATCACGCCGTCGGTACCGCCCTGAGCCCAGATACCGTCGATCCGGCCGAGCGACGGCAGGCGGGCGTCCGCGCAAGTCGCGGCGCCGTTCC
>DAIODV010000429.1:0-3111 GCA_036746615.1 Mycobacterium sp. | reverse complement strand
ACATCTCCTCGACCAGCCATTCGTTCTGCCCGAATGGTGAACTCGTACTGCTCACGGAAGCTGCTCGCCTCGATTCCTAGCTCTTTTTCCGTCCGGCAACCGCTGCTAGCCACGCTTGCCACTTCCTGTACCGGTGTCGGCGCATCTCACCTGCGGCGTCGGAGGTGTCCCGCCCAATAAAGGCTAACCCTTTGCCGTCAATCCGCCACGACGACGACCAGCACAGCCCAACGGGCGACGGTGCTAGCCCGCGTCGCGGACAGTCGGCAGCAGATGCAGGGTGACCGGCCACCGCACCGGCGGCGCACCAAATGCGTTGCGGGTGTTCCGCACGATCTTCTTCCCCACTAACCGGTTGCCGATGGCGCCGATGAGGGCACCGATACCGATCGGCAGCATCTTGCCGAAGAGCAGCGCGCCGCGGCGCAATGTGTATTTCCTCACGGCGTACTTGAGCAACCGCGAATTCAACTGCGACAACGCCGGCATCGGCAGCGACGCCACCCCCTCGGAAAGCCACGCACCATTGGTGCGGCGTGAACCGAGCAATTCGCCGAGGGCGTGCTTGCTGTCGTCGCCAACGAGCACAGCCAACACCAGGGCGCGGCGACGTTCGCGATTCTCAGCTGCGACGCCGTAAACCGTCGCGGTCGCAAGCGCGAAAAACGCAGTGGCCTCGAGGAACACCGCCGTTTCCCCGGCCGCGGCGGACAGCACCGCCAATGTGCCAATACCGGGCAGCACTGCGGCCGAACCGACGGCTGCGCCGCTGGCAGTCACCGCGGTCACGTACCGCTTTTCCAGCTTCGAGATGATGACGGGTGGGCTCGCCCCCGGGTTGGCGCGGCGAAGCCGTTCCACATATGCGGTGGCAGCCGGGCCCTGGATCCGGGCGCTGCGCTCAATGATGTTCGCCAATGCGCGCGCGGACGCCTTGGGCTTGCCGTCGGTGGTAGCGGGCAGCGAGTCATCCGCTGAGTGCGTCCGTCGGGCGCTCATGAGGTGCCTCCGAGTGGTGCGGGAAGTCCCTACTTACTACTTGGTTGTTTGGTTGGAATGCCTTTAAGGCTAAAGCGTGTCCAACCACTCTAGCGAGTGTTGGCCACCGCCCTTCTCGGGCGTCATCGGTTCAGGCCGCGGGGGCGGTGTGAACGTCGGTTCCCGCGTCATTCGGGCTGGTTTCACCGACACGGGGTGTTGGTGAGCGCCGTCCCGTTGGCGGGCATTGGTGGCCCGGCCTCCTGCTTGGGGGTCCGGGGATCGATGGGAGTCGTGGTGGGCGTGGCCCCAACGGGCCAGGTTGATGGCTGCGTTGGTGTCTCTGTCGGCGGTATGGCCACATTCGCACGCGAACACCCGGTCAGCCAGCGTCATCTCTCCGTTGACGGCCCCGCATTGAGGACACAGGCGGGTTGAGGGGTACCAGCGGTCGGCTTCGACCAGCTGGCCGCCGCGCCACGCCTGCTTGTAGCTAAGCATCCGTGCGAACTCGGACCAGCCGGCATCCGAGATGGCCCTAGCGAGGCGGTGATTTGCCAGCATTCCGGCCACGTTGAGGTCTTCGATGACGAGCCGGTCGTGGGTCTTGACCAACTCATTTGATACCTGGTGGAGGAAATGGCGGCGCACATTGGCGACACGGCGATGATGCCGACCCAATCGGGTAGCGGCATCGTGGCGGTTGTGTGATCCTTTCTTCTTGCGTGACAACGACTTCGCCAACCGTCGTTGGTGTTTCATCCCGCAGGCCAACGATTTGGGTGCATCGCTGATGCGGGCGACTTCGATGCCGTCGTCGTTAGCGGCGACCAGAAACGCGAACAGGCCGCGGTCTACACCCACCCAGCCGCCAGCATCCTGAGGGCGGGCCCGGTGTTGGTGGTCGGGGTGCAAGTCGGCGGCTTCGACGTTCAGCGCGACCCACCAGCGGCCGCCGCGATAACTGATGGTCGCGAAGCAGATCTTGGCCCGATTCTTGGTGAGCATCCGTCGCAGCCGGCGGGTGTCGTCATGCACCCCGATCCCCCCGATCCCGGGCAGCGTGATCGACCGGGGACGGTGCTGCTCGCCGACCCAGATGGCCGCGGGCTTATCCTTGGGGTGTTTGTTGCGCAGCCGAAACGACGGAATGTCACCGGTCTTTCTCTTGAACCTTGGGAATCCGACACGCTTGCCCTTGCGCTTGCCGCAGCGGGAATCCGACCACGCTTTCAGGCCCTTGCCCAGGTCAACAGCGGCCTCCTCGAACACCTGCTGGCAAACCTCACGCCGCCACGGCAAGCCGGTCACCTTGATGTCGGCCACGCCGTCGGTATCGACAGTGAAGACCCGGCCGGCGTCGGCGGTCTTCTTCCACGCGTTAAACGCGTTGATCAGATCGAATCCGGTCCACGGCACGTCGCCACCGGGATTGGTATTGCGGCGGGTGAGTGCGGATTTCACCAGGCGTAGGCATTGATTGAACGCGAATCGGGATGCCCCGGCATGGCGGGCCAGCACCTCATGCTGCTCGACCGTAGGGTCGAGACTGTATCGGAATGTGGTGTGCCGAGCCATCGCAGATCAGCGTTCCACAGCCCACCGACAACACCCTGGCCAGCGGCGACGTGTGGGGTCGTTCGATCACCATCGCGATAGTCGTGTGACGCGAAATTCGGTCATCGGCGCCGGTACCTGTCCGACCGGTCCACACCGTGTGGGGGCGCATCGTCCGCTTCCTCGTTCCCAAGCACCGCAAGGTCAGGCGGCCCCCGGCCATAACGTGGGCGCGCGGATATTCCGGCCCTGTGCTCTATGTGCCGCGCACGGGCTGCGCGTGGCGCCACCTCCGGCACGACTTCGCCGTGTCCTACTGGTGCCGCAACGGCAGCGGGGCTCCAATTTGCCTCCAGTCATCCGACGCGCTCTAGCGCGACGGAAATGTGGGGCAAGCGTCCCGGTCTGCGCGTTCCCGCAGTTCGTCGTCGCACTTGCCGAGGTCGTTACCCTGAATAAGAATGCCGCGAGCGAATCCGGTCGACGGCATTTGGAGCGTCGGAGGCCCAGGCGGCCGAGATCATTGGCGCTTCGCGACACCGGTGTCGGTTGGACTACTTGCTGGCAATGATGCAG
>DAIODV010000428.1:0-3116 GCA_036746615.1 Mycobacterium sp. | reverse complement strand
GGGTGCGGGGGGAGGCGCGGGGGGGGCGCAGGCGCCGCCCGCCAGTCCGACAGCGGAAAAAGCAACCACCAGCACGCTTATAGACCGCTTTAGAGTCGCCATCTGCCAAGGTTAAACCGCCCGTCGTGCGGGCGGCGGTACCCAGGCTTGCAATGCTCGGCGACCGATCAGCTGGCAGTCGTGGGTAACGGCCAATTGCTTTGCCGCACGGGTGAATTCCTGGTTGCTCACGACGATGCACTTCGTGCATCCGTGGTGGCGTGCACCGGAGACCACCTGCTGGACCGCTGCGACGCCGACGGACTTGCCGTGCCGCTTGCACTGAATCGCTACCGCGTTGCCGTCCTTATGAGCAATCAGGTCAACGCCGTAGTCGCCAACCACTGACGTGAACGTGACCTGCCAGCCGGCCCGACGCAGCCGCGCAGCGACGTAGTCCTCAAACTCCGTGCCGGACATGGCGTCAACCGCCCGCATGCTCGTACCGGCGCGACCCGTCTCCGCTGACACCAACACGGCGAGAAACAAACCGACGACTGCTCCCACCAAACCGGCCGCGACACTATGGACGATGAAGCCCGCCATGAGCCCTAAGTAGGGCGGGAGGAAGAAATAAGCAACCTTCATGCTGAGGGCACCCAGTGCATGGGCTGATGATAAAGATCGCCGCCGACAACCGGGCGTCACACCGATCACCGTTTAAATGCCTGGTTGTCCAGGGTACTTATAGAGCCGTTGCACAAGCCGCCACACAGGAGGTGCGGACCGATGCTGACCGGTGCGATTAACACCCTGATTTGGATATTGATCCTGCTCGTAATTATTGCGGCGGTCGTTGCTGTCGTCCGCGCTATGACGAGACCAAGGGGTGGCACCGTGGTGGAACAGCCACCGATGCGCCAAGCGCCGCCGGCCGCCAGCGGTTTAGCTCCCGGCTGGTACCCAGACCAGAACGATCCGAGTTTGATGCGTTACTACGATGGCCGAGTTTGGACCGCACAAACTCAGCCTCACGGGTAAGCGTTCACGCAGCGCCGTCGCACTTATTTGACGTAGATGTTGATTCGTGTCGCAATTCGACGTATTCGATATACCCCGTACCCAGCGGATGGCTGTTCGGCGATGACCGAATTATCTCCAGTAGTGCGTCGCACCGAGCTTCCCGGCGTTACTCTTTGCCGATGATCGCGGGCGATAAGGCGCCTGACTTTGCTTTGTACGATCACACCGGTCGGCCTCGGACACTGTCAGCGCTCCTTTCCGACGGGCCGGTTGTGCTGTTCTTCTTCCCATTAGCGTCCTCACCGATCTGTACAGCCCAGGCGTGTCATTTTCGGAACCTGAGCGACGAATTCGCTCACGTGGGCGCCCATCGGGTCGGTATCAGCACCGACACCGTCGACAGGCAGGCCCACTTCGCCCAACAGCGCTCGTTCGACTATCCGCTGCTCTCCGACGCGGACGGTGTGGTGTCCGAGATGTTTGGGGTGCGCCGGGGCAGGCTCGCCAAGATCCGCAGCTCGGTGGTGGCGCGTGAGGCGGCGCGGCGCGGCCGGCACACCCGCCGCCGTGGCCTGCTGGCCCGGGTGCTGCCGGTCAGACGGACCACATTCGTCATCGACACCGACCGCACCGTACTCAAGGTCGTCGCCAGCGAGCTGCGCGCATCGGTGCACGCCGACCAGGCGTTGTGGTTCTTGCAGAACCACAACGCGCATCAGCAGTCGGAGGACAAGGACGAACCGATCGGCGACTGGTTCACCGAACCGGAAGACGCCGACGAGCCGAGCCTGCCACTTGAGGCTCCGGTCGAAGTGCTCAACGTCACAGCAAGGCCGCCGCGCTGGCCGAGAAATGATGTGCGGGGCCAGATCCTGACGTATTGCGTGCACAACCCGTCGGTCGCAGAGATCGCAGCCGGTCTTTCCTTGCCGCTTGGTGCGACGCGGTTCCTGGTCGACGACCTTGTGACACAGGGTTATTTGCGGGTGCGCGCCCCCCTCGGTGACTCGATGACGATCGATGAACGACGTGAACTGATAACGCGGACCCTGCGTGGCCTGCGAGCATTCAAAGCCGCATCTTCGACCTAGACGTTGAAGCGGAACTCGACGACATCGCCGTCGGCCATCACGTAGTCCTTGCCCTCCATGCGCACCTTGCCGGCTGACTTCGCCGCAGCCATCGACCCGGCGGACACCAAGTCCTCATACGACACGATCTCGGCTTTGATGAAGCCCTTCTCGAAGTCGGTGTGGATCACCCCGGCCGCTTTGGGCGCGGTGTCGCCCTGATGAATGACCCACGCCCGCGCCTCTTTTGGGCCCGCCGTCAGGAACGTCTGCAACTTCAGCGTGTGAAAACCCGCTCGTGCCAACGCATCCAGGCCGCGCTCGGTCTGACCGATCGACTCCAACAGCTCGGCGGCCGACTCGTCGTCAAGCTCTATCAGCTCGGCCTCAATCTTGGCGTCAAGGAAAACCGCATCCGCGGGCAACACCAGCGCGCGCAGGTCGGCGACCCGAGCAGCATCGGTGAGTACCGCCTCGTCGGCGTTGAATACATAGAGAAATGGCTTGGTGGTCAACAGGTTTAATTCGCGCAGCAGTAGGCCGTCCGCTCCCGCGGCGAAGAGCGTCGTCCCGCCATCAAGCGCCTGCTGAGCGGCCACGGCCGCGTCATAGAGCGGTTTGCGGTCCTTGCTGTTGCGGGCTTCCTTCTCCAACCGCGGCACTGCCCGCTCGAGTGTCTGCAGATCCGCCAGGATCAGCTCGGTCTCGATGACCTCGATGTCGGACTTCGGATCGACTTCCCCCGCAACGTGCGCCACGTCGTCGTCGGAGAACACCCGCACCACTTGGCAGATCGCATCGCATTCGCGGATATTGGCCAGGAATTTGTTGCCCAGACCGGCGCCTTCCGAGGCGCCCGCGACCAGGCCGGCGATATCGACGAAGGTCACCGGCGCCGGAACGATGCGCTCCGAGTCGAACATCTCGGCCAGCGTCGCCAACCGGGGATCGGGCAGCGGTACGACGCCCTCGTTGGGCTCAATCGTCGCGAACGGATAGTTAGCGGCCACCGCACCGGCCGACGTTAGAGCGTTGAAGAGCGTG
>DAIODV010000427.1:0-3125 GCA_036746615.1 Mycobacterium sp. | reverse complement strand
TCACGCCACTCGCGAGTGGATCCTGCGTAATTCACCGGTGCCGGTCGGCACGGTGCCGATCTACCAGGCGCTGGAAAAGGTCAAAGGCGATCCGACCGAGTTGACCTGGGAAATCTATCGCGACACCGTGATTGAACAGTGCGAGCAGGGCGTGGACTACATGACAGTGCACGCCGGGGTGTTGCTGCGCTATGTGCCGCTGACCGCCAAGCGAGTCACCGGCATCGTGTCCCGTGGCGGGTCGATCATGGCGGCATGGTGCCTGGCGCATCATCAAGAGTCGTTCCTGTACACCAACTTTGCCGAGCTCTGCGACATCTTCGCCCGCTACGACGTGACGTTCTCGCTGGGCGACGGGCTGCGCCCGGGATCGATCGCCGACGCCAACGACGCCGCGCAGTTCGCCGAGTTGCGCACGTTGGGTGAGCTCACCAAGGTCGCGAAAGCCCATGGCGCGCAAGTAATGATCGAAGGTCCAGGGCATATCCCGATGCACAAGATCGTCGAGAACGTCCGGCTGGAAGAGGAGCTGTGCGAGGAGGCGCCGTTCTACACCTTGGGGCCGCTGGCTACCGACATCGCTCCGGCCTACGACCACATCACCTCGGCGATCGGCGCGGCCATCATCGCCCAAGCGGGCACCGCGATGCTGTGCTACGTGACCCCCAAGGAGCATCTCGGGCTGCCGGATCGCAAAGACGTTAAGGACGGCGTGATCGCCTACAAGATCGCCGCGCACTCAGCGGATTTGGCCAAGGGTCACCCCCGCGCTCAGGAGCGTGACGATGCATTGAGCACGGCGCGGTTCGAGTTCCGCTGGAACGACCAGTTCGCGCTGTCACTCGACCCTGACACCGCACGGGAATACCACGACGAGACCCTTCCGGCCGAACCCGCCAAGACCGCGCACTTCTGCTCGATGTGCGGCCCGAAGTTCTGCTCGATGCGGATTACTCAAGACGTCCGCGACTACGCCGCCGAGCACGGCCTCGACACCGAAGAAGCCATCGAAGCGGCACTGCAGCAAGGGATGGCGGAGAAGTCGGCCGAGTTCGCAGAACACGGCAATCGGGTGTATCTGCCCATCTCCCAGTGAGTTACCTCCCGCTGACCCCGCGCGGTAGCACGCCGCTGCGGGTGCTGGCGATCGCGGGATCGGACTCCGGCGGAGGCGCCGGAATTCAGGCCGACATCCGTACCTGCACTCTGCTGGGAGTGCACGCACTATGCGCGGTAACCGCGGTGACCGTGCAGAACTCGGTGGGCGTCAGGGGTTTTCACAAAGTCCCAGGCAATGTGATCGCCGCCCAGATCGAGGTGGTCTGCCACGACATCGGGCTGCAGGCCGCGAAGACCGGCATGCTGGCGTCCACCGAAATCATTCACGCGGTCGCCGAGAGTTGGCAAGAGCATGGCGCCGACGCACCACTGGTGGTCGATCCGGTCTGCGCTTCGATGCACGGTGATCCACTGCTCGACGACAGCGGGCTGGATTCCCTTCGCGCCGAACTGTTTCCGTTGGCGACCTTGGTGACACCGAACCTGCACGAAGTGCGACTACTGGTCGATATCGACGTAGTCGACCCGGCATCGCAGGCTGATGCGGCCCGCGCGCTGCATGCTTTGGGGCCGAAGTGGGCGCTGGTGAAGGGCGGACATCTGCAGGGGTCGGCCAGCAGCACCGATCTGTTGTTCGACGGCACCGACTTTCACGAGTTCGAGTCGCCGCGGGTGGACACTATCCACGACCATGGTGCCGGCGATACGCTGGCCGCGGCGACCGCGTGCGCCCTCGCCCACTGCTACACCGTGCCGGACGCGGTCGCATTCGCCAAGAGTTGGGTGACCGACTGCCTGCGCGCCGCCTATCCGCTCGGGCACGGCCACGGCCCGGTGTCGCCGCTGTTCAGGTTGTCATGACGCTCGATGACATCGCGGGTGTGGCGCATACCCCGGACAGTGACCCGCCCGGTGGCCCAAAAGGGATTGTGGTGTTAACGCACGGCGCCGGTGGCAGCAGGGAATCGCCACTGCTGCAACGACTTTGCGACGAGTGGGCCCGACGCGGCTGGCTGGCGGTCCGTTACAACCTGCCGTACCGCCGGCGTCGGCCCAAGGGACCGCCGTCGGGATCTGCTGCCACTGATCGCGCCGGCATCGTCGAGGCGATCGCCGTGTGCCGCGGTCTCGCCGACGGCCCGTTGATCGCCGGCGGCCATTCCTACGGCGGTCGCCAGACGTCCATGGTGGTGGCTGAAAGAGCGCATCCGGTCGACGTGCTGGCGCTGTTCTCCTACCCGGTGCATCCGCCCGGCAAGCCCGAACGCGCCCGCACCGAGCACCTGCCGGACATCGCGGTGCCGACGGTGTTCACCCACGGCACATCGGATCCCTTCGGCACTATCGACGAGCTGCGCGCCGCTGCCGCATTGATTCCCGCGCCGACCGAGATCGTCGAAGTCACCGGCGCGCGACACGATCTGGGCTCGAAGAAGCTCGACATCCCCGGATTAGCCGTGGCCGCTGCCCTGCGACTGCTCAGCGACGGCTGAGCAGCGGTGCCGCATTATCGATACCAGGGGTACCGGGTATATTGGCTTCCATGAATTCGGAGCATCTCGACGTCGTCGTCGTCGGCGCCGGCTTCGGCGGCATCGGCGCGGCGATCCAACTCAACCGGCTCGGATACGACAACATCGCGATCCTCGACCGCGAAGCTGACTTGGGTGGGACCTGGCACGTCAACCGCTACCCGGGTCTGGCCGTCGACATCCCGTCGACCACCTATTCCTACTGGTTCGAGCCGAACCCGCACTGGTCACGGCTGTTCGCCACCGGCCCGGAGCTCAAGCAGTACGCCAACCACGTCGCCGACAAATACGACGTGCGCCGTTACATGCGGTTCAACACGACGGTGGAAAGCGCGCGCTGGGACGAAGAAGCACAGATGTGGCAAGTCGCGCTGGCCGGCGGCCAAACGCTGACCACGCGCTTCCTGATCACCGCCACCGGCTTCCTGTCGCAACCGCACACGCCGGACATCCCCGGGATCACCAGCTTCAACGGCAAGATCGTGCACACCACCGCGTGGGACGACAGCCACGACTTCAGTGGCCGCCGGGTCG
>DAIODV010000426.1:0-3128 GCA_036746615.1 Mycobacterium sp. | reverse complement strand
CGGCCAGCAAGACCAGCGGCCGGTTGACGAACGCCCGGGCGATGCCCACCCGCTGCTGCTCGCCGCCGGACAGTTCATGCGGTAGCCGGTTGGCCTTTCCGGACAGCCCGACCATTTCCAGCACGTCCGGCACTACCCGGTTGATGACGTCGGGTCGCTTACCGATGACCTCCAGCGCAAATGCGACGTTCTCGAATACCGTCTTCTGCTGCAGCAGCCGGAAATCCTGAAACACGCAGCCGAGCACCTGACGCAGCTTCGGGATGTGGCGTCCGGGCAGCGTGTTGACGTGAAACTTCGACACCCGCACATCGCCGGTCGTCGGTGTCTCGGCCCCGAGCAGCAGCCGCATGAACGTCGATTTGCCCGAGCCGGACGGCCCGATCAGGAAGACGAACTCACCCTTGTCGATCTTTACGTTGACGTTGTCTAGCGCCGGTCGCGCCGACGACTTGTACTGCTTAGTGACATGGTCAAGGGTGATCATCACGGTCCGCCAGTGTAACGGTGAGTTTCGCTAACGTTCGCCAGCCAGGCCGTTAGGGCAGGCCAGGCAGCAGCGGCGCGGCCGCGGGCGCCGGCGGCTGCCCGGGCGGTGGCGGCGCCGTCGTAGTGGTGGGCGGACCGAACGGCGGCGGCAGAACAATCGGCGGCAACAGCGGCGGCGTAGTCGTGGTGGTTGTCGTGGTCGGTGGCGGCGACGTCGTTGTCGGCGTCTGCGTCACGGTCACCGTCTTTGGCGGGGCTTGCACGCGGCTGCGCGGCACCCAGGTGTAGTTCGGATCCGGCACGAAGCCCGGTGGCACCACCTGGCTGGCCGGTACCTGTGTAGGCGTCGACGATCGCGCGGACTCACGGTGGTCGTTGTAGACGAACCACGCCGCGGCGAAGGCCAGGATCAGCACCAGCGTGGACGTCCGCATGTGCCCGCCGAATATGTACCCGGGCCAGGCGCGTTGCGCGTCGTCGTGTCTCCGCAGCCGGTTGAGCAGGAAACTCGTCAACGGCTCGACCCCTGATCCTCGGCGACGGCGCCCACGGTCACGGGTGCGTTACTCGGCGTGTCAACACCGACGCGGGCAAGAGCACGGACCACCAGCGCCCGCAGTCGTCGTCCGGCCTCGAATTGCTTGCCGGGCAGCGTGCGCGCCACCAAACGCAAAGTGACGACGTCAACCGCGATGCTTTCCACGCCCATCAACGTGGGGGCATCCAACAGCAACTCGCCTAACGTCTTGTCTTCGAGCGCATGCTCGCACGCCTGGCGCAGCGTGTCGTTGATCATGCTGAGGTCGGCGCCGGCCTGCACCGGAATATCGACGACAGCGCGCGCCCAATCTTTCGACAGGTTCACCGTTTTGACGATCTGACCATTCGGGATCGTGAACAACTCGCCGTCCGAGGAACGCAGCCGAGTCACGCGCAGTGTCACATTTTCGACGGTGCCGCTCGCTTCAGTCGCCGAGACGACGGTGAGCGTGACCAGATCGCCGAAGCCGTACTGCTTCTCAAGGATGATGAAGAACCCGGACAGCAGGTCCTTCACCAACTGTTGGGCACCGAAACCCAGCGCGGCACCGATTACCGTTGCCGGCGCCACAAATCCGCGCACCGAGACGTTGAGAATGTCGGCCAGCTGGACGGCGACCACGATCGCGATCAGCACGACAGTCACCCACGAGATCAGCGATGCGATAGTCGCGCGATGCTTGGCGGCTTCCGAACGGACCAGCGCGTCGCTTTCGATGAACCCTTCGTCGAGCCGCTGGGTCACCTTCTGGGCGATCCAGTTGACGAACCGCGCCGCGAGCACTGCCCCGATCAGAAGCAGCACGATGTGTAACCCGCTGGTCAGCAACCAATTACGGAGATTGCCCTGCCAGACGTCCCACGGCGGAGCGGCTGCTATCGCGAGAATGCCAAAATCAGTCGTCATCTTTTCTGTTGCGCCATCGGATTCCCGCTTCCAGGAACCCATCGATGTCTCCGTCGAGAACGGCCGCCGGGTTACCCACTTCGTACTCCGTACGCAGATCTTTCACCATCTGATACGGGTGCAGTACATATGACCGCATCTGGTTACCCCAGGAGCTGCCGCCGTCCCCCTTCAATGCGTCGAGCTCGGCGCGTTCTTCTAAACGCTTGCGTTCCAACAACTTTGCTTGAAGAACTCGCATCGCGGCCACCTTGTTCTGGAGCTGCGATTTCTCGTTCTGACACGTTACGACGATACCCGTCGGAATGTGCGTGAGGCGAACTGCAGAGTCGGTAGTGTTCACCGACTGCCCGCCGGGGCCACTGGACCGGTACACGTCGACGCGGATGTCGCCCTCGGGAATGTCGATGTGGTCAGTGGTTTCGACCACGGGCAGCACCTCGACTTCGGCGAATGACGTCTGCCGGCGGCTCTGGTTGTCGAATGGACTGATCCGCACCAGCCGGTGCGTGCCCTGTTCGACGGACAGGGTGCCGTAAGCGAACGGAGCATGCACGGCGAAGGTCGCGCTTTTGATCCCCGCCTCCTCCGCGTAGGAGGTGTCGAACACTTCGACGGCGTACTTGTGCTGCTCAGCCCAGCGGATATACATCCGCATCAGCATCTCGGCCCAGTCGGCGGCATCCACCCCGCCTGCGCCCGAGCGAATGGTGACGAGCGCCTCCCGCTCGTCGTACTCGCCGGATAGCAGGGTGCGGACCTCCATGGCCTCGATGTCCGCACGCAGCGTCTTGAGTTCGGCGTCGGCTTCGGCGCGCTCGTCTGCACTGTCTTCTTCGGCGGCCAGCTCGTAGAGCACCGGGAGATCGTCGAGGCGGCGGCGCAGGTCTTCGACACGGCGCAGTTCGCCCTGGGTGTGGGAAAGCTCGCTGGTAACCCGCTGCGCGCGGGCCTGGTCATCCCACAGGTTGGGATCGGACGCCTCATGCTCGAGCTTGTCGATGCGGCTGCGCAGACCGTCGACGTCGAGCACCCGCTCCACCGTGGTCAGGGTGGAGTCAAGGGCGGCGATGTCGGCTTGACGGTCGGGTTCCACAGCCGCCCACGTTACCGGGGGCTTTGCGCCCGGCGAGTGCTCAGGTCACGACCAGCGGTCATGCGTTTAGCATCGAGTCACGATCATGTGCGCCCC
>DAIODV010000425.1:0-3163 GCA_036746615.1 Mycobacterium sp. | reverse complement strand
GCCGGTCGACAGTGACCGCAAACGCAGAACTGGCGGAACGTTTCCAGGCGGCCCGGCCGCATCTAGGCGCGCTGGCCTACCGGATGCTGGGTTCGGTCGACGACGCTGAGGATGCCGTGCAGGAGGGCTGGCTGCGGCTCAGCGGCGCAGACGCCGACGAGATAACCAACCTCGACGCCTGGCTGACCACTGTGGTGGCACGGATCTGCCTGAATACCTTGCGCAGCCGACGATCGCGCCCGCGCGAAGAACTCGTCGCGAGGGTGCCGGATCCCATCGTCGACGCTGTCGGCGAACTCGATCCCGAACACCAGGCGATGCTGGCCGACGCGGTGGGATTGGCGCTGTTCGTGGTGCTTGACACGTTGCCGCCGGCCGAGCGACTGGCGTTCGTGCTGCACGACGTCTTCGCGGTGCCGTTCGAGCAGATTGCCCCGATCGTCGAACGCTCGCCGGAGGCCACTCGCAAACTGGCCAGCCGGGCGCGGCGGCGAATCCACGATGCCGCACCCGACCCAGACACTGACTTGGCAGCTCAGCACACCGTCGTCGACGCGTTCTTCGCCGCCGGGCGTGCCGGCGACTTCGACCGCCTGGTCGCGGTGCTGGACCCAGACGTGTCGCTGCGCGGCGACTTCGGTCCGGGACCGGCGGGCCTGCGCTCGGTGCGCGGGGCGTCCGCGGTCGCCGGGCTGGCCCGAAGCTACGCGGCGCCCGAGCGCGAAGCGCGGCGCGCCGTCGTCAACGGCGCCGCGGGTGCGGTGATCTTCGTCGCCGACGGGCCCAGCGCGATCATGGGATTCGTGGTCCGCGGTGGGCGTATCGCTGCGATCGACGTCCTGGCCGATCCCGAGCGCATCGCCCGGACCGACTTGAGCGCGCTAACCGGCTAGCCGGTGGCTGCCTGAAGGAGTTCCTGCGCGGACTGGGGCGAGATCGTCCAGCCGCCTTGATTGACGAACGTGAGGTTCCGGGTGACCGGCGTTGGGAATTTCGGCCCCCCGATGGCCACGTCGGCGGTGGCCGCATTTGGGCCGGCCGGCTGGATGTTCGTCACATCGTAGGACTGCGGGAACTTGCCGTCCCGGAACGCGTCTCTCAGTTGGTGGTCGGCAGCGCGGCCGTCGCTGTCACTGAGGCCGCCTGCCACCAGGCCGGTCTTGCTGTGGTAGTTGACGCCGGGATTGGTGAGATTGGTGCACAGGCTGGACAACTCGCCCGCGGTGGGCACTTCCGGCCCCGGTGGTGGCGGCGGGTCTTGGGCGAACGGCGTACCCACCGCGATGGGTTGCACGTGAACTGCGGCGGGATGTGTGGCCATGAGCGCTGTCGCGCCGGCAGCTGCGGTTCCGATTGCGGCGACGGCTGCCACCCCGGTGGCGAAAGATTTCACGGTCATCGTTGTCCTTTCGGTTCGGACCTGAAACATTGCCATACTTCCGGCCACTCGTGGGCCGTGTCGACAAGTAGCTGCCTACTCGGCCAGAATCCGCCACTCGGCGGCATCTTGCTGCTGGCGCCAGAACTCGTCGAAACGCCCCCCGGCTGCGAGCAACTCCTCGACGCTGCCGTCCTCGACGATGCGGCCATCCTCGAGGAAAAGAACCCTGTCGGCATGACGGATGCTGGCCAGCCGATGGGCGACGATCACTCGGGTGCGCGATGCGCGATCAGCGGTGAGCGCATCGACGACAGCGGCCTCGTTCTCGGTGTCCAGCGCGCTGGTTGCCTCGTCGACGAGCAGGATCGGCGCCGGTTTGAGCAACGCGCGCGCGATGCTGACCCGTTGCCGTTCACCTCCGGAGAGCGCGGACCCGGCTTCGCCGACGACCGTTTCGGCACCGTCGGGCAGCAGCTCGGTCAGCTCGTTGACGCGCGCCAGCGCGACGGCGCGGGAGAATTGATCGTTGTCGGCGGCAGGATTTCCGGCCAATACGTTCTCGCGAATCGTCCCATGGAACAGGTAGGGGTGCTGGAACACGACGCTGCTCGCGGCGCGGCGAGTTTCGGCATCGAGAGAGGCGGCATCGACGCCGTCGACAAGGACACGGCCGCGGGTAGGTTGGTGCAACCCCGCGATCAGCGCCAAGATCGTGCTCTTGCCCGAGCCGGATGGCCCGACGATCGCTGTCGTGGTTCCCGGCTGCAGGCAAAAACTCACCCGATCGAGCACGGGCGCGCCGGTGCCGTCGTAGCTGAACGCGACGTCTTCGAATTCGATACGCGGTCCGCCGCATTGGCCGTTCAGCGTGTGGGTTCCGGCATCCATCACCGGTGCGGTGAGCACGGTGCGGATGCGGTCGAGTGTGGCACGCGTGCTCTCGAGGGCCGGTGCCAATTCGCTGATGGTGGTGAAAGGCTCGAGATAGCGGGCGATTACGACGATCAGTGCGATCGCGGCGGGCACGCTGAGCGTCCCTTCTACCGTGAGCGCGGTGGTCGCACCTGCCAGCAGGATGAGAGCCAGCTGGCTGGCGATGCTGAACAGCAGCTGGCCCGGAATCTGCATGGTGAGTAACCGCATCGCCGCGCTGTGCTGTGCGGCCAGTGCGTGGCCGACCAGACTTCGGGCCGGCTCGACGCGCCGCGCGGCCCGCAACGCCTGCTGGGTGCGTGCGAACTCGATAATGCGTTCGGTGAGCGCGGTATTGGCGTCGCCGGCCGCAGCATCGGCGCGGCGGGTGAGGCGTACCGAGGCCCACAACGCTCCCAACATGAGTGGCACCCCACCCATCGCGGCCACGCCAAGCTGACACGAGACTGGCAACAACGTCACCGCGATGGCTGCCGGCAACAGAATTGCGGTGACAAGCGGCGTCAGCAGGTTGACCACCAGACCAACGAGTTCTGGTCCCGTTGCGGCAATGGCTTGCCGCGCCGTTGCGGTGTGGTCGGCACCAAACCAGTCCAGCCGCACATCGGGAAGTCGGTCCGCTACGTCGTGCTGGGTATGGTCCAGGACGGCAAAGCCTAGATTGAAACCGATTCGCGCGGTGGCGGTGTCGATCAGCCATCCGGTCACCGTCGCTGCGGTCAGCCAGCCAAGCCACGCCAGCGCGCGTTGTGGTGTGTCGCTGAACAAGGCGGTCACGAGTGGGACCAGCAGCAGGGTGGCCACCGCCCGCACGATCACCGAAATCAGCGCCAGCACGGTGTACGCGGT
>DAIODV010000424.1:2522-3180 GCA_036746615.1 Mycobacterium sp. | reverse complement strand
GGCCGGCAGAAAATCGGTCAACCACTCGGCGAACTCTTCTCGCAGTGCTGTCATGCGCCGCCCCCGACACGACGACGTCCCACGGCGTGGTAGAGCGCGCGGCTGTCGCCCAGCATCGAGGCGCCTTGCCACGCGTGCCGCAGATACAAATGCATGTCGTGCTCCCACGTCTGGCCCAAAGCGCCGTGGACCTGAACGCCGGTACGCGCGCAACCGACCGCCGCCTCGGCTGCCGCTGCTTTAGCCAGTGCCGCAGCGGTCCAGCCGGCCGAGGGCGAAGTCGCGGGATCGTCGAGACGCGCTGCCGCCGCGTAGGTCAGGCTGCGGGCGCGCTCGACTGAGACGTAGTTGTCGGCCAACGTGTGCTTGACGCCCTGGAAGGCACCGATCGGTTTGCCGAACTGATGTCGCGATTTCGCATGTTCGACCGAGCGGGCCAGCGCCGCGTCGGCCACGCCAACCAAGTCGGCGGCAGCCGCGACCAGAGGTGTCGCCAGCGCCGATTCCACGTCGACCGGCGCGGTGACGATGGGTTGGGTGTCGATCTCGAGGTCGGCAACTGGCTGCGCGGGATCGATGCACTCCACGGCCTGTACGGATACGCCGTCGCCGATGCGGGCGACGGCCACGACGGGCCCGTCCGATGAGGCAGCCAGGG
>DAIODV010000424.1:0-2512 GCA_036746615.1 Mycobacterium sp. | reverse complement strand
CCGCACGACCATGCAGGCGGCCAGGCTCCAGCGTCAGCGGCACGCCGGGCAGCCGATACCCGGGCGGATGTACAGCTAGCGCGGCCACGACGCCGCCGCCGATGTCGGCGAGGACCTTGTCAACTGTCGGACCAGCCACCCGCAGGGCACCCGCGGCCAGACCGACACTGCACAGCAGGGGGATGGGGGCGAGGGCTGCGCCGCACTCCTCGAGGACGACAGCGAGGTCGACGCGGCCGTAGTCGCCTCCCGCGGCCAGTTCGGTCCAGCCGAGGTTGACGACCGTTTTCCACACGGTGCGCCACCGTTCGGGGTCTGTCATGGCCTGGCGGGCGACCGCCGGCGGGCCCTCGGTGCGCAGGACGTCGCGCACGCTGTCGCGCAGCGCCAGCTGACCGGAATTTAGTCCGACATCCATAAGGCCCCTAACATAATAAAAATAGTAAACTAGCGTGACAGACGTCAATCGCCGCCGCGGCGTGCGGGACCGCTCCGTATGGTGGTCAGCTATGGCCGAGTGGTACCTGTTCATGCCGCAAGTACGGTTGCCGGTTGCCGACATCGTGGAGCGGTCGCGTCATGCCGAGGCAAGTGGCTTTGCCGGAGTGGCGTTCATCGACCACCTCGAGGCGCCCGGGCTGCGTGACGAAAACATCTGGGAGGCAATGAGTGTCGCCACCTGGGTGGCCGCGAAGACCGAGCGGTTGCGGATTGGCCATTTGGTGCTCTGCGATGCATTTCGGCACCCCGCTGTGCTGGCCAAACAGGCCGTCACGTTGTCGGAGGCCTCGGGTGGTCGGTTCGAGCTCGGCCTCGGATCCGGCTCATGGCCCGCTGAGTTCGCCAGATTCGCTGTCGGCCAAGACGATCCGGTGGCCCGCGTAGCACAACTCGAGCGTCATCTGGGCTTGATGATGCAGTACTGGGGTCGGGAGGATGCGCCGGAGCGCCGGCAATTTCCACTTCCCGAGCATCGGATACCGCTGCTTCTCGGAGGCACAGGGCGCCGGATGATGGAACTTGTTCGCAGATATGCGGATTGGTGGAACATACCGGCCAACCATCTCGATCGGCTGGCAAGTTTGGCGCCGGCCAGCGGGTCCGCTCGAGTGTCGGTTCAGCAGATGGTCGGCTTCGTTCGCAAGGGCAATGACCCCAACGCTGTCCGGGAGCTGAGCACCCGACGGTTCGGGAATCTGGGTTCGGGACTGGTCTGCGGTGACGCCGACGAATTGTCCGGACATTTCGCCGGCCTGGCCTCCCAGGGCGTTGAGCGGTTCTATGTCTGGTTCGCTGATTTCGCCGCCCCGGAATCGCTGCACGAATTCGGCGAAACTGTGATCAAAGCCTTCCCGGGATAACTACTGCTGTGCGGCGCGCCGGCGAGCCTCGGTCGGCACGACGGGTTCGCGGGAAAACGGTCCGCGCCGCACTGCGTTGAGCCGGATCTCCGGTAAGTCCACCGACGGGTCCACGGTGTCGAGCCACGCGACGGCATTAGCGACATCGGATACCTGGATTGCGTACATCTCGAACGGAACGTCCTGCAGCATCTCGGTTTCCACTGGGCCTGGCGTCACGATGTGGACGGCGATGCCGTCACGGTCGACCTCGAGCGCCAGTGCACGGGCGAACGCGTTCATCCCCGCCTTGGACGCCGAGTAGGCGGTCCGCGCCATCATTGGTTCGTGTGCGGCGGAGGACGAGATGAATACCAGTCGCGATCCTGGACGCATGCGGGGCAGCACCGCCGCGGTCACCACAAAGCAGGAATCCAGGTTGGCCGAAATGATCGACCGCCATTGCTCGAACGTCTGCTTGCGCGCATAGGTCCCGCCGAGCGTCCCCGCCGCGTGCACGACCAAATCGATTGTCTCTATTGAGCTGATCGCTTCGGCGAAGCCGACCGCGTCAGAAGCGTCGGCGGCGATGTAGCGCGCGCCGAGTTCCTCGGCGGCCGCGCGTAGCGGCTCCTCTCGTCGCGCCGACAACACGACGTCGTAACCCAGCTCGCAGAGTTTGGCTGCGCAGGCCTTACCGATCCCGCCGCTGCCACCGGTTACCAGTGCGGTTCGGGAGTTCACGACTTACAGATGGCGGTTGTCCCGGGGGCGCGACAGCGCCTGCGGCGAGAACGCATAGATCCGTTGGTCGGGGCCGGCGGCCAGCACGTGGCTCTGCGTGTCGGAAAGATGCCGGGCAGCGATACGACGTGCCCTGTCGACGTCGCCCGCTTCGATCATCTCGGCCAGCTTGACGTGAGTGTTGAGCACGGCGCGACGCTTGGCCAGCGAGGGGTAGGTGCCTTTGGCCGCACTCTCGTCAGCCCATTGCTGTTCGTGACTGGTCCACAACGTTTCCAGGGTGCCGACAACGGCGATGATCGTGCGGTTGCCGCAGCCACGAACGATGAGATCGTGGAATTTGCGGCCGATTTCGGTGAATTCGGGACCGTCTTCCAGATGCACGGCCATCGCTTCGTTGACTTCTTTCAGGTCGCGGACGATGGTGT
>DAIODV010000423.1:0-3189 GCA_036746615.1 Mycobacterium sp. | reverse complement strand
GGCCGGCGTCGAGCGCGAGCTAGGGTACGACGCCGAGCCGCCGGACTCGCTCGCGGAGGCCGATGCCGTGCTCGCGTCGGCTCAATCCCAGACGTTGGTCGGGATGCTGACGTTGGCCGGAGTGGCCGGCGAGTCGATGGTGCAAGATGTCGGCTGGACGATGATGGACGTCGGCAAGCGGATCGAGCGCGGGCTGGGTCTGACGGCGTTGTTGGGGGCCACGTTGACAACTGTGCGCGCCGCTGCCGCTGAGCGAGCCATCATCGAGTCAACCTTGGTGGCCTGCGAATCGTCGGTGATCTACCGGCGCCGCACGGTGGGCAAGGTCAGCGTCGCGGCGTTGGCCGAATTGATGCTGTTCGACGCGACCAACCCACGGTCGTTGGTGTATCAGCTGGAGCGCCTGCAGGCCGACCTTGCCGACCTGCCCGGCTCGTCGGGATCGTCGCGGCCGGAGCGGATGGTGAGCGAGATCAACACGCTGCTGCGTCGATCCGATCCCGCCGAGCTGGAAAAGGTCTCGGTCGACGGGCGTCGCGACGAGTTGGGCAACCTGCTGACCGCGGCACATACCGCGCTGCGGGAACTGGCCGATGTGATCACGGCGACGCAGCTGGCGTTGCCGGGCGGTATGCAGCCGTTGTGGGGGACCGCTCAGCGACTCAGGCGCTGACCGGGTCGGACTTGCCCGACACCGAGGTGACCTGATCGACAACGGTGTGGATGAATTTCATCTTCTCCAATACCGCACCGGGCAGTACGAACGGGTAGAGGTCGTCATGGCCCATCGACCGGTTCACCATGTTCAGCGACCACGACAATGGCAGCCACATGTCGATGATGGTCTGAAAAGCACTGGGCCCCAACACCGGCCGGTCAAAGGTGGCCGTCGCCGGTGCGAAACCCGACCACGCCGAAGTGTCCAAAGTGTCCCGGATGTGCAGGTAGTGGGCGAACGTCTCGGCCCAGTCCTCGGCGGCGTGCATGCTCGCATACGACGACACGTAGTGATCATGCCAACCTTTGGGCGGGCCTTCGGCGTAGTGGCGGTCCAGCGCCTGTTGATAGTCGGCGTCGGGGTCGCCGAATAGCTCGTTGAACCGCGTCACGTACTCAGTGGACGGCGCGACCAGCCGGTAGTAATAGTAGTGCCCGATCTCGTGGCGGAAGTGCCCCAGCAAGGTGCGATACGGCTCGTCCATCTCGACCCGCAACTGCTCGCGGTGTAGGTCATCGCCCTCAGCCAAATCGATTGTGATGACACCGTTTTCGTGGCCGGTCAGCACCTGCTCGTGCGCACTTGACAGCAGCCGGAAAGCCAATCCGTAATTGGGATCCTGATCACGCCCGACGATCGGCAGCTTCAGCTCGTGCAATTCGGCGACCAGTCTGCGCTTGGCCGCCTCGGCCCGGGCGAACTCCGCGAGGCCGGCGGTGTCGGCGTCGTTGGGCCGCTCAATGGTCAGCGCGCATGATGGGCAAAGTCCACCGCGATGGTCGATGGGAACCAGCCAATTGCATTCGGCGAGATGGCGATTGGTGCACAGCTCGTAATCACTGGCGCTGACGAAGCCGGCGTGGTCGGCGTCGTCTCCGGTGGTGATCACGAGCAGGGCCATCTCCTCGAGTGAGAAGCCCAGGGCGCTGCCGCACGCCAGGCACGCCGAGTTCTCGAATGTCAGGCGCTGGCCGCAGTTGGGGCAGTGGAAATCACGCATGCACGATGTCGCCTTCAACGGGGCCGGTGTACCGCACGACGTCGACGGCGACGTCGATCACGCTGTTTTCGGAGTTGGTGTAGATGATCCCGCGCAGCGGTGGGACGTCGGCGTAATCACGGCCGCGGCCGACGACGACGTAACGCTCGTCGACCATCTGGTCGTTGGTGGGGTCCACCCCCAACCACTCGAACTGTCCGGGTGGTTGCGGCGTCCACACCGCGGCCCAGGCATGGGTTGCGTCGATACCGATCATGCGGTCCTTTCCCGGCGGCGGATCGGTGGCCAGGTATCCCGAAACGTAGGCGGCCGCCAACCCGTTGGCTCGCAGGCAGGCGATCGCCCGCCGAGCGAAGTCTTGACATACCCCTTCGCGGGCCGTCAGAACCTCGTTCACTCCGGTCGACGTCGTCGTCGAACCGGTCCGGTACGTGAAGTCGGTGTGGATCCGCGAGGTGAGATCCCGCAGCACATCGATCAACGGGCGTCCGGGCGCGAAGCTGGGCGCGGCGTACTCGCGCACCTCGTCGGTGATCTCGGGCGAATCCAGATCCAAGGCGAACTCGGTGGCCAACGCCCCGCGCGCTCCGACCGGACGGGCCTGCTCCCAGGGCGCCTGCGCCGGCCCGCTCCCCCAACGCTCGGGCGGCGGTGGATACACCTCGACGATCGACTCGCTGGTGATGGTCAGGGTCTGGTGTGGCTCGGTGACGTGGAAATACGAGCTGGTATTGCCATAGCTGTCGCGGCTGGTCGAACTATCGGCTGCCGGCGGCGAGATTCGCAGCTCGTGGAACAGGCAACGCTGCCGGGCCAGGTCACGCGGGGTCAGAAAACCCCGTCCGTAGGAACTGGTCACCACGTCGGAGTAGCGGTATTCCGTCCGATGGGTGATCCGGTAACGGGCCCCCGGCCCCGGTGGATGCGCCACAGCTGCCACATTAGCCAGCTCAGGAGCACAATGGGTCATGGCCACGTGGGAGAACGTCGCCAACATCGTTGGCGAACTCCCGCTCACCGAGGAGCGGTCACCGCGCGAATGGCGAGTCGGCAAGAAGCTGATCGCCTGGGAACGGCCGCTGCGCTCGTCCGACCGGGAAGCACTGACCGCGTTAGGCATTGAGCCGCCCGACGGCGACATCCTGGGCGTACGAGTGGCCGACGAGGGCGTCAAGTTCGCGCTGATCGCCGACGAACCGGACGTCTACTTCACCACCCCGCATTTCGACGGCTACCCGGCGGTGCTGATCAACCTCGCTCAGATCGACGAACTGGGGCTGCGCGAGGTGATTGTCGAAGCGTGGCTGACCCAGGCCCCGAAGCGGCTGGTGCAGGAGTTTCTCGGCGAGGCCATGTAGTCCCGCGCATGTCCCAGCAGTAACACGAGTCACTTTGACCCCATTCGCAACTTTAGACACTCAATCACGACTAGATAACTCTGGCATCTTTAGCTATCACTCGAAACAATTGC
>DAIODV010000422.1:0-3199 GCA_036746615.1 Mycobacterium sp. | reverse complement strand
GCGCCAATGTTCTGCTCGATCCAAAGTGCTATATCCATGTCGCTCAGCCTTGCGCAGTGAGCACGACGACGGGGATCGGTCGCGACGTCTTTTTCTGATAGGCCTCGTACCGGTTCGCGTTGTTCTTGTTGACGATCTGCCAGAGCCGGGCGTAGTCGGGATCACCGGGTAGCACGGGTTTAGCCGTGGCGCTGAAACGCTTTGGCCCGACGTTGATTTCGACGTTCGGGTTGGCTTTCAGGTTGTGATACCAGCCGGGCGCCTTCGGATCGCCGCCCTTGGAGGCGACGATCAAATAGTCACCGCCGTCGCGGGCATAGGTCAGCGACGCGGTGCGGGCCGTGCCGGTCTTGGCGCCGACGGTGTGCAGCAGCAGGCTGGGAATCCCCAGCGTCCGATGCCCGATCCAACCGTTCGTCTTCTGGTAGACGGTGTCGTGTATGCGCAACACGGTTGGCAGCAAATTCTCTTCTAGCCAGGAAGCCATTCGCCCAGTATTACCGCTCGCCGTCGATCTGCGCCAACGCGTCGCGCAAGATCTGCCCGGTCGATTCGCGGTCGGGGTCGCGGCGCAGCAGCATTCCTTTGGCTACCGAGAGTTTGTCGCCGTTGCGCCGCGGCAGCACGTGCAAGTGAATGTGGGGCACCGACTGGAAGGCGGCGGGCCCGTCGTTGATCCCGACGTTGGTGGCGTCGGCCAATTCAGTGGTGCGGGCCGCTTTCGCGATCCGCTGTCCGATCGTCACCATGTCGGCCAGTGTTTCCGGCGGAGTGTCAGTGAGATCGACCGTGTGCCGTTTGGGCACGACCAGGGTGTGGCCGCGGGTGAAGGGGCGAACGTCGAGGAAGGCTAGGTAGCCGTCATTTTCGTAAATCCGGATGGCAGGCGCATCGCCGGCAACGATCGCACAGAACACACACGACATTCCGTCACGGTAGCGCTGTGGCGATCGCGTCGATCGCGCGGTCGAGGATCGCACGAGGAGTGGCGAAGTTCAGCCTGGCGAAGCCCGAGCCCACGGTCGCGCCGAACGGGATACCCGGGCTGAGCGCGACCTTGGCTTTCGACAGCAAATGATCCGCGGGCTCGGCCGGTAGGTTGCGCGCCCGGAAATCCACCCACGACATATACGTCGCCTCCGGTGTATTGACTTTCACGCCCGGACTCGACGACGGCAGCGCCGTGGCCAGATGATCCCGGTTGACTTGCAGATAGCCAAGCAGTTCATCGAGCCAGTCGGCCCCGTGGTCGTAGGCGGCGATGTTGGCGCGAATACCGATCGTCGACACACCCATTTTGTGCAGCTTGTTGATGAATTCCCACTCGCGGACGTCCTGCTCGTTGGTCAGGATGGCCTGCGCGCAGATCAGACCCGGCAGGTTCCATCCCTTGGACGCCGAGATCAGGGTGATGACGGTGTGTGCGGCCGTGTCGGACACTGAGGCGGCAGCGACGTGCGGGCGCCCATAGACCAGCGGCCCGTGGATTTCGTCGGCGATGACCCGTGCGTGGTGGCGAGCAGCGATGTCCACGATGGCCCGTAACTCGTCGGCGCGGTATGCGGTGCCCAGCGGGTTGTTCGGATTGCAGAGAATCAGCGATCCAGCCCCGCTGGCGAAAGCGTTGTCGAGCGCATCCAGGTCCATCACGTAGCGTCCTGAATCATCTTGCAGCATAGGGATTTCCACCCGCTGGCGACCGGTGATCCGAAGGACATCGAAAAACGGCATATATGCGGGAACGGGCAGCACGACCGGACTTTCGGGTCTGGTCAGGAAATTGATGACGACTTCCAATCCTTTGAGGACGTCGGGAACCGCGCGAATCCATTCGGGCGTAACGTGCCAGCCATAACGCCGTCGGCACCAGTCGGCAGTCGCCACCGAAAGGGTGTCCTCGCGGAACGCGGGATAGCCGAACTCCTCGTCGGCGACGCAAGCGCGGATCCCATCGACGACCGCTGGGGCGGTGGGAAAGTCCATCTCGGCGATCCACAGCGGCAAGACGTCGGGCCCGAAATGGTTCCACTTGATCGTCTTGCGCGCGCGCAGGTCTTGCTCGGTCAATTGATCGAACACCGTGTTGCTCATAGCAGTAGTGTGCCTCGACGTGGACGAGAGAGATCTGGCCTTCGCGGGAGCGGCCGAGCAGGCGCGGATGCTGGCCGCGGGCACGGTCACCGCGCCGGGGCTGCTCGAGGTCTATCTGGAGCGGATCGCGCGGTTGGATCCGCAGCTGCGCAGCTATCGCGTCGTCCTCGCCGACACCGCGCGCCAGGAGGCCGAGGCCGCGCAGCGCCGCCTTGATGCCGGCGAGCGGTTGTCGCTGCTTGGTGTGCCGGTCGCGATCAAAGATGACGTCGACATCGCCGGCGAACTGACAACGTATGGCAGCAGCGCCGTCTCGACTCCGGCGAGCCGCGACGCGGAAGTGGTCGCCCGGCTGCGCGCCGCGGGCGCGGTGATCATCGGCAAAACCGCTGTGCCCGAACTGATGATGTTGCCCTATACCGAAACCCTGACGTTCGGGGCGACTCGAAACCCGTGGGACACCGCGCTCACACCGGGTGGCAGCAGCGGCGGCAGTGGCGCCGCGGTGGCCGCGGGGCTGGCCCCGCTGGCGTTGGGTTCTGATGGCGGCGGCTCGATCCGGATCCCGTCGGGCTGGTGCGGCTTGTTCGGAATCAAGCCGCAGCGCGAGCGGGTCCCGCTGGCGCCGCACGACGACGCGTGGTGCGGGCTGAGCGTCAACGGTCCGATAGCGCGATCGGTGAAAGACGCGGCGCTGTTTCTGGATGTGACGACGACGATGCAGGGCCCCGACGGCGGATTCGTCGGTGCCGCCGGCCGCGAACCCGGCCGGCTTCGAATTGCGTTGAGCACCAAGGTTCCACCGCCATTGGTCGTCAGCATCGGTAAGGAGCAACGGGCCGCGGTCGACGAGGCCGGCGCGCTGCTGCGCGAGCTTGGCCACGACGTCATCAGTCGTGACCCCGACTACCCGCCCGCAGCGATCTACGCCAACTATCTGCCGCGTTACTTCCGGGGCATTTACAACGACGCCCGCTCGCTGCCGCACCAAGACCGATTGGAGAAACGGACCCGCAACATGGCGCGGATCGGGTCGCTGTTCTCTGATCAGGGGATGGCGAACGTGCGGGCGGGGGAGTCGGCGCTAGCCGCCCGGATCCGCGCGCTC
>DAIODV010000421.1:0-3200 GCA_036746615.1 Mycobacterium sp. | reverse complement strand
GAGACTTCGTCGAGCAGTCCGCGCCGGTTCAGGTCGACGATCTGGGCTTCGTAATCCGGCCCGGTAGACAACCGCGTCTTGGCGCCGGGGCACACCACGTTGGCCCGCACGCCATGCTCTTTCAGTTCCGCGGCAATCGCGAATGTCAAGCTGTTGACCGCACCCTTGGCGGCAGGGTATCCGGTGCCGCCGTAGTCGCCGAGGAACGCGAACGAGCTGGTGTTGACGATGCTGCCGCCGCCTTGCTCGACCATCTTCGGGGCGGCCGCGCGGCAGGTCGCGAACACCGTACCCAAGTGCGACTCGAGCAGCTCGCCGAACTGCGCGGGGCTGATATCGAGGATCGACGAGCCCGGTGGTTCGGCGATGCCGGCGCAGTTCACCAGGATGTGGATCGCGCCGAACTCGTCAATGCACCTGTCCACCAATGCTTCCGCAGTCGGCTGATCGGACGGAGAACCGGGATGGGCCACCGCTCGTCCACCAGTGGAGGTGATCGCCTCGACGGCGCACCTAGCGGCCTCACCGTCGCGGCCGTTCACCACCACACCGGCACCGTGTTGGGCCAACAACGTCGCGACGGCTGCACCGATGCCGCGCGACCCACCGACCACGACGGCGCCGCGGTCGGCTAGCAGCGAGCTCACTCCTCGGGGCCGAATGTCATCATGTCGAGGTTCCAGTAGCCGCGCATGTTCGTGATCAGTCCGGCATCGTTGACCTTGTAGGTGAACACGCCGCGCACCTTGCTGGTGATTCCGTTGTCAAACTTGCTGCGCAGCACCAGGATATGCGCGATCTCGTTGGGGTCGCTGGACGGGAAGGTCTCTTCGCAGGTGATCGTCAGCTGGTTGGCGGCGATGTTGGTGTCGTAGAAGCCGGCGACTCCGTCCTTGCCGTGCACGCCGGTGCCGTCGGGGTTGGTGATGGCCTTGCCGATCGGGTCCTCGACAACGACGTCGTCGGCCATCAGTGCCAGCCAGCCTTCCCGGTCGTGGGCCTGCACGCAACGCCATGACGACTGTGAGGCAGCCAGTGCGGGGGACTGTTGAACGGTTTCCTGGGACATTTCGCTCTCCTATCTCCTAGATGGCGCAGGCGGCACGGGCGCCGTCTTCGGTTGCTTTGCGGATCAGGCCCAGGCCGGTGCAATCGCCGGCGGCGTGCACTTCGGCGTCGGGCATGGCGGACACCAGCGTGTCGAACATCACGGTGTCGGGTTCGGGCACGCCGGCCACCACTACGGTGTCGGCGGGCAGCCGGCGTGGTGTGCCCGCGGGGGGTGTGAACACCACAGCGTCTTGGGTGATGCGCTCGACGGCCGTGCGGACATGCACGGTGACGCCGAGTCGATCCAGCCGATCCATGTGTTCGGTTCTGCGCTTGTTGCCGACCTCCGGCGCAATTTGCTTGCCCGACTCCAGGATCGACACCAGCCGCCCTCGGCGTGCGAGGAATTCGGCGAGCTCGACCGCGACCAGATCACCGCCGATGACGGCGACCCGGCGGCCGACAGGCATCCACGCGCGCGACGCGAGGCGAACCGCCTTTGGCGGCACCACTCGATGCGTCCACCGGGCCAGCAGCTCCCGCAGCGCCGGTCCGGTCCGCACATGGGAAAGACCGTCACCCGGAATCGTGGGGACAACGACGCGGCCGCCGGTGGCGACCACGACCGCATTCGGCTTGAGGTCGACGACCTCGCTGGCTGAAATATCCTGGCCAAGCTCGACTTTCACGCCGCTGGCTCTGATCTCGCCGCGCAGGTAATGCAGGAATGGTTCATTCTCCGGATGCAGGACGGCCGCCCAGCGTAAGGCGCCGCCCAGTTGAGCGCCGCGTTCGAACAGTGTTACTCGATGCCCACGTTCGGACGCGACACGAGCCGCCTCCAGGCCAGCGGGTCCGCCACCGATCACCACCACACGTTTGGTCTGCGCGGGGCGTGTGGTCGCCAATTCGCGTTCCTTGCCGGTGCGCGGGTTGACCGCACAGTCGACCGAGAACCGCAATTCCATAGCGTCGATGCAGTTTTCGCAGGAAATGCATTTGCGAATCCGGTGAGCCTGGGCGGACGACAGTTTGCGAGGCAGATCAGGATCGGCAAGCAGGGGACGGCCCATCGCGATGAAATCCGCGCGGCCGTCTGCCAAGATCTGTTCGGCCTGGCGCGGGTCGTGGATGCGTCCGACGGCGATCACCGGCACGTCGACGACTTCTTTGACTGCGGCGGCGGCGCCGACGTTGAGTTGGTCGCCGTCGTCAGAGCCGTTGACCATCTGGGTGACCAATCGGTCGATGATCCCGCCGCTGACGTGGAAAGCGTCGACTCCGGCTGCCACCAGTTCCGGTGCTACTTGCGCGGTTTCGTAGATCGGACGCCCCCCGGCTACCCGTTCGTAGCCGGAAATCCGCAGTGTGATCGGCAGCGCGTCGCCGATTTCGGAGCGAATCGCCGCCAGCGTCTCCAGCACCACGCGGATGCGGCCTCGCACCGAATCGCCGCGGTAGTCGTCGGTGCGTCGATTACGTTGCGGGGCAAGGAAAGATCCGAGCAGCATGTACCCGTGTGCGGCGTGCAGCTCGATGCCGTCGTAGCCCGCTTCGGCGGCGCGGCGCACCGCCGCCTTGAATAGGTCCAGCACCTCGGTGAGCTGCTGGATGGTGATCTCAGCCGACGGTCGGCCGGTCAGATACGACGGAATCACCGACGGGCCCAGCGACGTAACCCCGTGCATCTCCGGCCCAAGACCGTCGGGCCCGGCATGGACGAGCTGCGGCTGGATCTTGGCGCCGTGCTGATGAACCGCCTCCACCAGCGCCCGGTGTGCTTCCACCGCGGCGTCGGTGCCGAGGTGCAAGCCGCCGGGTGTTTCCGGATGCTGATGGTCAACCCCGGTGGCGCCGACGGTGATCAGGCCGACACCGCCTTGGGCGCGCGCGGCGAAGTAGTCCCTGGTGCGTTGCGACGGCAGGCCGTCGGGCGTGCCGTACATCGTCTCCATCGGTGACATCACCAGCCGGTTGCGCACCGACATGGCACCGATGCGTCCCGGCGCCAAGAGGCGGTTGAAGCTGCTCATCAGATGCGCCGAGCGGCCACTTATTGCACGCTTCTCGCGAAAATGCGTGTCATAACTGGCCACTCAGCACAAAAGGTTATCTGTCGGCGTCGGTGTAGCGGATGACGCCGCGAATGT
>DAIODV010000420.1:1466-3230 GCA_036746615.1 Mycobacterium sp. | reverse complement strand
CCGGATCGTCGAATCCACTGAACGCCACATCGCCTTCAAAAGAATCGACTTGACGTCCAAAAGCGTTGCGCCGCACGGTCATATCGATGCCACCCAACGGCAAAGCCTCCCGCCCGCCGGCGCCTGCATCCAGAATCTCGCTGGCCAACAGGATCATGCCCGCGCAAGCCCCATACGCCGGCATGCCGGAAGCCAGTCGTGAGCGCAGCGGCTCGAGCAGATCCAGATCAAGCAACAGATGACTCATCGTGGTGGACTCGCCACCCGGAATGACCAGCGCGTCACAGGCATCCAGCTCGGAGCGCCGCCGCACCGGCAGCACAGCAGCCCCGGCCTCGCGCAGCGCCAAAAGGTGTTCTCGGGTGTCGCCCTGCAGCGCCAACACCCCGATACGGATCACTGCCCCGAAGGCCGGTATCCACGCGCGAAGCGGGTCAGCCCCTCCTGCATCACCGCGGCGACCATCTCGCCGTGCTGGTTGAAGATCTTGCCCTGACACAGCGAGCGCCCGCCGGTCGCCGACGGCGACGACTGGTCGTAGAGCAACCACTCGTCGGCCCGAAACACCCGCATGAACCACATCGCGTGATCCAGCGACGCCACTTGCAGATGCGAGCGCTCGTCAAGGTGATTCACCTGCGCCGACCCCAGCAGCGTCAGATCGCTCATGTACGCCAGCGCGCAGATGTGCAGCACCGGGTCGTCGGGCAGCGGATCGCGGTGCCGAAACCACACCTGCTGCTGAGAAGCCTTGCCCGGCAACCGCTGCAGTTCATCGCGCGGCACGATCCGCACGTCCCACTCCTCGAACTGACGAAAACCGGCGTCGTCGAACACCTTCATCGACTTCAGTCCCGGCAGATTGTCCGGTGGCGGCGCCGACGGCATCTCATCCTGATGGTGGATACCTTCCTGGTCGGTCTGAAACGACGCCGACATCGAAAAGATCGTTTCACCGTGCTGGATCGCGTTGACCCGCCTGGTGCAAAACGAGCCGCCGTCTCGCAATCGCTCGACGATAAAAACGGTGGGCGCCTTGGCATCTCCCGGCCGGATGAAATACCCGTGCAGCGAGTGCACCAGAAACTGCGGCTCGACGGTACGCACCGCCGACACTAGCGACTGGCCCGCGACATGACCGCCGAACGTGCGCTGAAAGAAGCCCGAATCCGGACTGAAGACGCTGCCCCGGTAGATGTTGACCTCGAGTTGCTCGAGATCAAGGATCTTTTCGATCGACAAGTTCTTACCAGCCGCGTTCCGCCAGGCGATGTGGCGCGGCGATCTCCTCCACATTGATGCCGACCATCGGTTCACCCAGCCCACGCGAAACCCGGGCCAGCACATCGGGATCGTCGAAGAAGGTGGTGGCCTTGACGATAGCGGCAGCACGGTGTTCGGGCGCACCGGACTTGAAGATGCCGGAGCCGACGAAAACCCCTTCTGCGCCAAGCTGCATCATCATCGCGGCGTCCGCTGGAGTCGCGATACCACCGGCGGTGAACAGCGTGACGGGCAACTTACCGGCTCGCGCGACCTCGACGACGAGGTCGTAGGGCGCCGCGAGTTCCTTTGCCGCCACGTACAACTCGTCGTCGGACAACGATCCCAGCCGACGGATCTCTCCCCCGATCGCGCGCATATGGGTAGTCGCATTGGACACGTCGCCGGTGCCGGCTTCACCTTTGGAGCGGATCATCGCCGCGCCCTCGTTGATTCGCCGCAGCGCCTCACCGAGGTTGGTGGCGCCGCAGACGAACGGCA
>DAIODV010000420.1:0-1433 GCA_036746615.1 Mycobacterium sp. | reverse complement strand
GGATTCGTCGATGTAGTCCACACCGAGGCTCTGCAGGATCTGCGCCTCGACGAAATGCCCGATGCGGGCCTTGGCCATCACCGGGATGGTGACCGCGGAGATGATGCCCTCGATCATGTCCGGGTCGCTCATCCGCGAGACGCCGCCCTGGGCGCGGATATCGGCGGGCACCCGCTCGAGTGCCATCACCGCGACGGCGCCGGCGCCTTCGGCGATGCGGGCCTGCTCCGGGGTGACGACGTCCATGATGACGCCGCCCTTGAGCATCTCGGCCATCCCGCGCTTGACCCGCGCTGTTCCAGTCTGCGGGCTGCCGTTATTCATGGGCTTAAGTCTAGTGGTGGGCCCCAAACGGAATTTCCGACGCCTCACCTCGGATACGGCCCATTGAGATTGCGCTGAGGGTCGTGATTGTCGGCCCGACCACGACCCTCAGCGCAATCTCGACGTAACCGCCGCCCGCGCGCAGCACGAGCAGACGCAAAATCGCACTATTTCGGCACGAAATGGGCGATTTTGTGTCTGCTCGCCGGAGAAAGCCTCAGCGAATGGACTGCAGCTGGCCCACCCGATCGGGTGTCCCGGCCAGCGCGATCGCCTCGGTGAGCAGTTCGGACAGCTGCAGCGGATACACCGTCTCACCCGCGGCCACCAGCTCAGCGATGTCGGCAGCGTCACACCAGCGGTGGCAGTGGATGTAGCGGTTCTCCAGCTCGGTGCGCCCCGCGGCGGACGGCTCGAACCGCCGCGTCCGGTAGACGAAGAAGTACTCCTCGCTGTCGATGGCCGAGCCGTTGAAGTCGAACACCGCGTCGCGCCGCCAGATCGGGCCGATCATGTCAGCGGCATCGACACGCAAGCCGGTCTCCTCGCCAAGCTCACGGGCGGCGGCCTCGGCCAGCGACTCCCCTTCGCCGGCCTGACCGCCCACGGTGAACCACCATCGCGCTGCTGTACCTTCCGGGAGCGACGGGTCAGACCCGCACAGCAGCAACACCGCGCCGGTCTCGTCGAGCAACACCACCCGCGCCGACGTGCGCCGGTTCGCCGACGAGCCGTGCCTCACCGCCTGCGACCGCTCAGCGATCTCGAAATAGCTTGGCAGCGCTGCTGTTCCACCTAAGCGCAGCAGCCGAACCAGCCGTCGTTCGCGCAGCGCCAACGTGTCGCGCACCGCGTCATTGTGAAATCGTCGCGCCAGTAGCACCCGCGCTTCGGCGTCAGCCAGCTCGGCAATCAGCCCGGCCGGCATCAAAGCCGGATCCACCATCGCCAGCGCGGCCGACAGGTCGTTCTCGCAGGCCTCGCGCGCCTGCCGAGGTGCACGTTCGGCGGCGTCGGCCAGCACCGCCAACTGCTGCGTCCCCGAACTCGCCGCAACCGCGCGGGCCACCACCGCGCGGCGGGCCAGCGCACCGTCGAGGGCCTGCCAG
>DAIODV010000419.1:1720-3239 GCA_036746615.1 Mycobacterium sp. | reverse complement strand
CTTCTCCCGCGGCCGCATCGACAAGTCGACTGCCGAGCTGGCCGACGAGCGGGAAGCCGTCACCGGCCTCGGCCTGATCTGACCGAAGTACCCTGAGTCGGTGCCCGAAAGCAACGCGGCGAAGAGCCACCCGATCGTGCTCGACGACGAGGAGATCTTCGAAGCGCACATTGCCGGCAAGCTTTCCGTGCAGTCGAGGTTCCCGCTGGACACGCAGCGCGCTCTGTCAATCGCCTACACGCCCGGCGTCGCGCAAGTTAGCCGGGCGATCGCCGCCGACCACACTCTGGCCGACCGCTACACCTGGGCGAACCGCTTGGTGGCCGTGGTCAGTGACGGCAGCGCGGTGCTGGGCCTCGGTGATATCGGCGCGGCGGCGGCGCTGCCGGTGATGGAGGGCAAGAGCGCGCTGTTCAAGGCATTCGCCGACCTGGACTCGATCCCCATCGTGCTGGACACCAAGGACCCTGACGAGATCGTCGAGACGCTGGTGCGGCTGCGCCCGACGTTCGGCGCGGTCAACCTGGAGGACATCTCCGCGCCGCGCTGCTTCGAGATCGAACGACGCCTGGTCGAAGCACTGGATTGTCCGGTGATGCACGACGATCAGCACGGCACCGCGATTGTGGTGCTGGCCGCGCTGATCGGCGCCACCAAGGTGCTCGGCCGCGACATGCAATCGTTGCGCATGGTGATCTCCGGTGTCGGTGCGGCTGGTGTCGCCTGCGCGAATATCCTGATGTCCGTTGGTATTTCGCATATCACCGTCGTCGACTCGCAGGGCATTCTGCATCACGGCCGCGAGGGCCTGACTCCGGTCAAGGCCGACTTGGCCCGGCGTACGAATCCCGAGGGCCTCACCGGCGGCATGATTGAGGCGCTCAAGGGCGCCGACGCATTTCTGGGAGTGTCGGCCGGGGTGGTGCCCGAGGAGTTGGTCGCGTCGATGGCGCCCGACGGAATCGTGTTCGCGTTGTCCAACCCCGATCCCGAGGTCCATCCGGAGGCGGCTGCCCGGCACGCGGCGATTGTCGCGACGGGGCGAAGCGATTACCCGAACCAGATCAACAACGTGCTGGCCTTCCCCGGAGTTTTCCGCGGTGCGCTGGATGCCGGTGCCCGCCGGATTACCGAGAAGATGAAGATCGCCGCGGCCGAGGCGATCGTGTCCGTCGTCGCCGACGACTTGGCGCCGGACCGGATCGTCCCGAGCCCGCTGGACCCGCGGGTTGCGCCGGCGGTTGCCGCCGCCGTGGCTGCTGCCGCAGATCCCGCGGAGTGACCACCGGCCGGGCGACCTGTCTGGCGCTCGCTGCGGCGCTGGTGATGACGGCGTGCGCGAACGGCACCGCGCACCGCAAGGGTGAACTGGTGGTCGGGTCACGTCCCGGTGCCGAGTCGGTGCTGCTCGCGGACATCTACACCGGAGCACTGCGCTCCTACGGATTTCCGGCTCGCACCGAGTCGGCACCCGACCCAATGACCAAACTCGACACCGGCGCATTTGTCGTCGTGCCGG
>DAIODV010000419.1:0-1707 GCA_036746615.1 Mycobacterium sp. | reverse complement strand
TCAGCCCGGCACGACCGTGCGCTCCGACGCGCAGGTGTACAAGGCGATGGTGGGTGCGCTGCCCGAGGGGATCGCAGCCGGTGACTACACCACCGCCGCCGAGGACAAACCCGCGCTGGCGGTGAGCCAGGCGACCGCCAAAAGCTGGGGCGGCACCGACCTGAGCGCAGTGCCGCACCACTGCGATGGGCTCGTCGTCGGATCCGTCAAAGGGTCGTCGACGCCGTCGGTGGTGGGCAGCTGCCGTCTGCCTGCAGCTCACGAATTCTCCGACGACACAACACTTTTCGCCGCGCTGCGCGACCGGACTGTGACCGCGGCGTGGACCACGACCACCGATCCTGGCGTGCCGGCAGATCTGGTCGTCCTCACCGACGGCAAGCCGGCGCTGGTGCAGGCCGAGAACGTGGTGCCGCTTTACCGGCGTAACGAGCTGAGCGACCGGCAGCTGCTTGCGGTCAACGAGGTGGCGGGCGTGTTGGACACTGCGGCGCTGGTTGACATGCGCCGGCAAGTGATTCGCGGCGCCGATCCTCAGGTGGTGGCCGACGGGTGGCTGAGCGAACACCCGCTCGGGCGTTAACGCGACGGCGGCTTCATCCGGGCCACCACCGGCTGGAACAGCCGTTGATAGCCCGACCCGGTTACCCGCACGATGGCGTCGAGCACCTTGGCGTCCGGCCCGACCAATACCCGTGCCCGGTTTTTGTGGACCGCGTCCAGAATGATTTCGGCCGCCCGATGCGGGGTGGTGTTGGCCAGGCGCTTGTCGAAGAACTTTGCCGTCAACTCCGGATCCACCCCCTCGGCGGCGGCGCCGTTGCGGGCGATCGCGGTCTTGATGCCGCCGGGGTGCACCGAGGTCACCTTGACGGGGTGGCCGTTGAGCGTCATCTCCTGACGCAAGGCTTCGGTGAAGCCGCGCACGGCGAATTTGGCTGCGTTGTAGGCAGCTTGCCCAGGCATCGACATCAGCCCGAAGAGGCTGGAGATGTTGATGACGTGGCCGTCACCGGAGGCGATCAGATGCGGCAGGAAGGCCTTGGTGCCGTTGACAACTCCCCAGAAGTCGACGTCCATCACCCGTTCGATGTCCTTGAACTGGCTGATCTCGATGTCGCCGGTGAATGCGATGCCGGCGTTGTTGTAGATCTGGTTGACCTTGCCGAAGTGCTCGTTGATTTGGTCAGCGTAGGCCTGGAAGGCCTCGCGTTCGGTGACGTCGAGCCGATCGGCCCGCACTGGCACACCGATGTCCCTCAACTGCTTTTCGGTCTGCCCGAGCCCGTTGAGGTCGACATCGCTGATCGCCAGCGTGGCACCGGAGCGGCCGAGCTCGAGGGCTAACGCCTGGCCGATACCTGAACCGGCGCCAGTAACGGCGGCTACCTTGCCGGCAAAGCCTTCCATGGACGCTCCTTGCAACGTGGGTTGCAGTCCAGGTTAGCCGGTACCGGCGGTATCTCTTACGTCCGGGTAGCTCTCGAACGTGGCAGCGACGATATGGACAGGCGCAGCAGCGCCACGCTTATATCGATCGCCCTTGAGCGTCGCGAATTGGCAATGACGCCAACGATATTGGCGTCGGTAAGAAGGCCTGTCAGGCCCAGCTACCTCCGACTGCGTTGTCGGTGGAGTTCATGTTGTTGCCCGCCGTCTGGACTTTTTGGCCGTGGGCGTTGGCTTGTTCGTAGATGACCTGGAAGT
>DAIODV010000418.1:0-3254 GCA_036746615.1 Mycobacterium sp. | reverse complement strand
CGTGGCCGAAGACGTTCGGCTATCACGAGTTCTTCCACGCCTGCACGGTGCTGGCCGCGATCTGCCACTACATCGCCGTGTGGCTGGCCGTGTTCTACGTCGGCCACCCCGCCTAAATCTGCTTGACGTTGTCGGCCGACCAGTAGGCCTTCATCGCGGAGACCTTGCCGTCGTCACCGATCACCATCACGTCGATCGGCTCGATCACCATCCCGCCACCGCCGGCCTTCACCGTTAGCCGGAATTGAAACGCAGCTTCGTTGCCGGCCACCCGCAGCGTCACCAGCTCGCATTCCCGCTCGGCGTTTTCGACCGCGGCATAAAAACCACGGATCGCCTGCCGGCCGATGTGTACCTCGCCACCCACCGGGTCCTCGACGGTGGCGTCGTCGGCGTACAGCTCGGCGATGTCGTCGGCGCTGCCCTTGGCCACCAGGCTGATGTAGCGGTTGACGGTGTCGGCGATTTGTTCGGGCGTTGGCATGCCACGCAGGCTACCGCGACAAAGCGGCTGCCAAGTCCGCAGCCGTCGTGACCGGCAGATCGCATACCCTGCCGCGGCACACGTACGCCGCGTCCGCACCGGCCACCCGATCGCGGTCGACCAACAGCTCCGACGACCCCGCCGCACCGCCGACGACGGTCGCCCCGCCAGGCGCGAGTCGGCGCGCGTCGGCCAGCAGCGACGATCCCGGCGGATCACAGGCCACCGCGATCTGCAGCGGCCCGCGCACCGCGGCTTCGGCGACCGCCAGCCAATGTCCGGCCGAGCGCGGCGCCCGGGCAAGTAGCGGAGAGTGCGCCTGCAGCGTGTCAGCCGCCGCTTGCCGGTAACGGTCAGCGCGCCCAGCGTCGACCAGATGCGCTGCGGTCAATAGCGCCTCGGCGATGGAGGATGCGCCCGACGGCGTGGCCCCGTCCAGCGGGTCGGCGGGCCGCATCAGCAACTGCTCGGCGTCGTCGGCGCTGTCGAACCAGCGCCCGGGCCGGTCCGGATCGGCGAAGTGCGCCAACGCAATATCGAGCAGGCCGGCGGCCGTCGTCAACCAGACGTCGTCGGTGGTCAACTGGTAGAGCGCCAGCAGGCCGGTGGCCAGCATCGCGTGGTCCTCCAGGATCGCCGCGCTGTCGCCGACCCGCCCGCCGAGGCTGGCCCGGCGTAGTCGGCCGTCCACCAGATGCAACTCGATCAGCGCGGTCGCGCAGGCAGCAGCGGCATCGGCCAACTCCGGCGCGCTCAACGCCACACTCGCCTCGGCCAGTGCGGTGATGGCCAGTCCATTCCAGGCGGTGACGACCTTGTCGTCGCGACCCGGCTGCGGCCGGGTGAGCCGGGCGGCCAGCAATGCACTGCGCACGCGTTCGAAACGACCGAGGTCATCCGGATCGCTGGGCAACTGCAGCACGGACGCGCCGGCTTCGAAGGTACCCGTCGCGGTGACACCGAAAACCGAAGCGGCCCAAGGGCCGTCGTCGCTGCCCAGTACTTCGGTCAATTGCGCAGGCGTCCACACGTAGGTGGAACCTTCCCGGCCGTCGGCGTCGGCGTCCAGCGACGAGGTGAACATGTGGTCTTGCGCCAACTCGTCGAGCAGGAAGCGTGCGGTCTGTGCGGTGACCCGGCGCGCTAACTCGTCTCCGGTGCGACGGGCCCAGTGCGCGTAGGTGCGCAGCAGTAGCGCGTTGTCGTACAGCATCTTCTCGAAATGCGGTACCACCCAGGCATTGTCGACGCTGTAACGAGCGAACCCACCGGCCAGCTGATCGTAGATCCCGCCACGCGCCATCGCGGTTCCGGTACGGCGAACCGCGTCCAGCGCGCGCGATGACCCGGTCCGCTCGTAGTTCCGCAACAGTGCCCCGAGTAACGCCGACGGTGGGAATTTCGGTGCGCCGCCGAAACCGCCGCGCGCGGTGTCCTCGTCGCTCAGGATGGCCGCGACCGCGTCGTCGCACAGCGACGCCGCCACCTCCGGGCCGCCACCGGCCAATCCGCCTGCCATGGACCGCAATTCGGTTGCGATGTGATCGGACGCCTGTTCGACTTCGTCCCGGCGATCGCGCCAGGTGCTCTCCACTGCTGAAAGCAGCTGTAGGAACGCGGATTTGGGATAGTAGGTACCGCAGAAGAAGGGCCGGCCGTCGGGCGTAAGGAAACACGTCATGGGCCACCCGCCCTGCCCGGTGAGCGCGACCGTGGCGTTCATGTAGACCGCGTCGATGTCGGGCCGTTCCTCGCGGTCGACCTTGACGCAGACGAAGCCAGCGTTCATCGCGGCGGCCACCTCGTCGTCCTCGAACGACTCGTGCGCCATGACGTGACACCAGTGGCAGGCGGCGTAGCCGACCGACAGCAGGATCGGCACATCGCGTTCGGCGGCCTCGGCGAGCGCCCGCGGCGACCATTGCTGCCAGTGCACCGGGTTGTCGGCGTGCTGGCGAAGATAGGGGCTGGCCGCCCCGGCGAGCTGGTTACCCGCCGGGCTCATGGGGTGGCTGTCCTTCGATGTCGGCGTCGATCGTGCCGTCGTCGGCGGCCTGATCCGGCTCGGGGTGCTGCGGGTCGAAGGACTCCGGCAACTTCCGCAGGTGCCGGTTCATCGAGCGCACCAAGAACACCAGGCTGATCAACAGCAGCACCACTACCAGCAACCCGAACGGGCTGGCTTTGCCGAAATCCGGTCCGCTGTTGTGCGGCCCGTTGTCGGCAAGCACCCGGACCGTGGCCAACGCAAGCAGGTTCACTGGCGTCCCTCGAGCCCGGCGAACAGATCGGTCTCGGGAAGACGCACCGGAACGCGCGAGCGTGCCAGCTCGAACTCCTCGGTCGGCCACAGCCGCTGCTGCCATGCGATCGGGGCCGCGAAGAAATCCCCCTTCGGGTCGATCTGGGTGGCGTGGGCACGCAGCGCGTCGTCACGTTGGCTGAAATACGCCGAGCATTCGATGCGGGTGGTGACCCGGCCGGCGAACACGTCGTGCGCGGGATCCCAATGCGCCAGCCACTTCTCGAAGGGACCCTCCTGGCCGTGCTTGGCGAATTCGTCTTGCAGCAACTGCATCCGCTGCCGCAGAAATCCGTGGTTGTAGTACATCTTGGACACCGTCCACACTTCTCCCGCGTCCGGGAACCGCGCATAGTCGCCCGCCGCCTCGAACGCGCCGACCGAAACCTGGTGGCAGCGAATGTGATCGGGGTGCGGATAGCCGCCGTTCTCGTCGTAGGTCGTCATCACATGCGGGCGAAACTCCCG
>DAIODV010000417.1:3052-3267 GCA_036746615.1 Mycobacterium sp. | reverse complement strand
GAGCTCTTCGCCACGATTTTCGGCTACGCCATGGAGCTCACCGCTGAGAAGCGACGCAACCCTGCCGACGACATCTGGAGCACCATCGCATCCGCCGTCATCACCGGCGACGACGGAGAGCAATTCCGTTTGGCCGCCAACGAACTCGAGTTCTTTTTCTTCGTGCTGGCTTTCGCCGGAAGCGACACCACCAAGAACGCCCTGGCTATCGGGCT
>DAIODV010000417.1:2708-3042 GCA_036746615.1 Mycobacterium sp. | reverse complement strand
AATCCCGAACAGATGGAGAGGTATCGCGAAGAAGAATCGGCGCGATCCAGCGCGGTGGAGGAGGTGCTGCGCTGGGCATCACCAGTCGCGTATTGGACCCGCACGACCAAGGTCGACATCGAGATGGATGGTCAGCACATCCCCAAGGGTGAGCGGGTGGTCTCGATGCTGCGGTCGGCCAACCGCGACGCGGAGGTCTTCGACCAACCGTTCAGCTTCGACATCGCGCGCGAACCCAATCCGCATGTCGCGTTCGGCGGCGGTGGTGCCCATCATTGTTTGGGCGCGATGCTGGCGCGCGCGGAAATTCGCGCGGTGCTCGATGAACTGCTGC
>DAIODV010000417.1:0-2698 GCA_036746615.1 Mycobacterium sp. | reverse complement strand
AAGCCGATCACGGGCCTCTACGCTGTCGGCAACGACATGGCGAGCATCATGGGCGGCAATTATCCCGGTGGCGGCATCACCCTGGGGCCGGCCGAGGTGGCTTATCCCAACCTGACCACCAACATGTCGATCTACGACGCGATGGCGATATCCCTGACCGCGCGGTAGCTAATCGACGATTCGCAATGCTGCCTTCGGGCACTGGTCGACCGCGGCGCGTACGTCAATTTCCAAGTGCTCGGGGACTTCGCCCTCGGCAACGTGGACGACGTCGGCGTCCCCGATCTCGAATATGTCGGGTGCCAACGATTCGCAGAACCCGTTTGCCTCACACAATGTCTCGTCGACGATCACTCGCATCGCATGCCCTCCTATGCACCTTTAGGCCGAGTGCCGATTACCCCGGCTGACGCCAGACTCGCAAAGTCTTGATCGGTAAGCCCGCACCGATCGCGCAGTACTTCTCCATTGTGCTCGCCGAGCGTCGGGGGTGGACGTTTCAGCCAGCTGTGCCGTCCATCGAGCGGCGCGAACGGCGGCCGCGGATAGCGGCCCGGGCCGGTACGCGGATGGTCGAGCTGCTCGAGAAATCCGCGGTCGTTGAGTTGCGGGTTCTCGGTCACCAGCGACGGCGACACCACCGGCGCGGCCGGAATGCCCGCGGCGGCAAGGTTTTCCACTGCGCAGCGCAAATCTTGGCCGGAAAACCAGTCCTGCAGCCGATGGTCGATGTCATCCGCCGCCGCTCGTCGTCCCGCGACCGTGCCAAAGCGGTCGTCGTCGGACCAGGACGGGCGGCCCATCAAGTCAACAAGCGCATGCCATTGATGGTCGGTGGACACGGTGACCGCGATCCAATCGTCGTCGCCCGCGCAGCGGTAGAGATTTTGGATGGCCCAGCCATGGCCACGGTTGCCCTGGCGGCTCAGCGTGACTCCGAACACCTCGGCCTCGATCGGCTGAATTGCGGTGGCGTTCAACACCGTTTCGATCATCGGCAGCTCAACGAGCTGACCGTTACCAGTGCGCTCGGCGAAATTCAGTGCCGCCAGCACCGCGAACGCGGCGTGCACGCCGGCCAGCGGATCGCACGCTCCCCTCGGCGGGACGGGCGGACCGTCGGGCAATCCGGTCACCCAAGCCAGTCCCGCGATCTGCTCCATGGTGGGCGCAAAACCCACCCGGTCACGCCACGGACCATCCAGGCCGAACGCCGGCATCCGGGCCATCACCAGTCGCGGATTGACCGCCAGCAACGCGTCCGCAGTGAGCCCGAAGTGGTCCATCACCCGCGCGGAGAAATTCTCGATCACCACATCGGCGTCAGCGACCAAGTCGGTGAACAGGCGGCGGCCTTCGTCAGACCCCAAATCCAGCGTGACCGAGCGCTTGTTGGTGTTCATGGCGTGGAACACCCAGCCGTACTCCCACCAGTCGTCGACGTCTTTGCGCATTCCGCCGGAGTACCGGATGCCGTCGGGACGCTGTATCGACTCCACCTTGACGACGTCGGCGCCGAACGCCGCCAGTAGATGCGTTGCGGCCGGACCGGCCCAGAACGCGGTCAAGTCGACGACGCGCACGCCCTCAAGGGGCAACCGAGGCTCTGCCGGCTCCGCGGCGTCTTCGCGCGTGGGCCACGGCCGGGTGTCATCGCCCTCGCCGAGCGACGGCGCGCGGCGCAGCGCCGCGGGCCGGCAGCGCGACATCAACCACGGAGTGCGGGGCTGGTGAAAACCCGCCGGGTTGCGCACGAATACCCCGCGTTCCTTCGCGTAAGCGGTATCGCGGATCGTGGCGCCGTTACCCAACGCGGCAATCGGCAGCCGGAAAAGCTGGCCCAGTTCGACGACTTCCTCGACGGTGCGTTCGGCCAGCCAGGGGCGGATCCGCTCGCGGATGAAGTCGCGGTATTGCCATCGGCCGATTTGAAAACTCAGCTGCGGAATCTCGGTCAGCTCCGGACAGTCGACCATCGCTGCGAAGTCGAGCCACTGCTGACCGGTCACCATGGTGATCCCGACGTAGCCGTCCTTGGCCGGCTCGATCGACGGCACCTCAACCGTGCGCGATACCGGCGGCACACCCAACAACTGAGAGTGCAGCCACTCGCCGCTTTGCATCAGCGTGATCGCTTCCAGCATGGACATGTCCAGGTGCTCGCCGGGGCCGCCACCCTCGACGCGACGGCGCAGCGCCAGCGCACCGAATGCCGCACACACACCACCCATGTACTCGCCGAGGTCACCGCCGATCGCGATCGGCGGTCCGGCGGGATCGCCCCGGAAACCGGTTAAGCCTGACCACGCTTGCAGGGTGAATTCGCTGGCGGCTCGATCGGCATACGGGCCGGTCCAGCCGAAGTCGGAGATCGTGACGACGACCGCCTGTGGGTTCTCCGTCAGCAACCGTTGCGGATCAACGCCCAGCTCGGCCGCGTGCGAGCGGCCTGCGGTCACCACGACGATGTCTGCGCCGGCCAGCTCGTCGCGCACACGTCCATCGGAGCCGGACGAGGTCAGGCTGCGCTTGCCGGCATTGAGGTAGCCGAACAGAGGCGAGTCCGTCCCGTTTGGCACTGGTGAGCAGCTGGCGCTGAAACGCCGCAACGGATCACCTTGTGGGGGTTCAATTTTCCTGACTTCAGCACCGGCATCGACCAACAGCTTGCCGCAGTAAGCGCCGGCGATCCGGTCAC
>DAIODV010000416.1:0-3267 GCA_036746615.1 Mycobacterium sp. | reverse complement strand
CACCCCGCTGAAGGACTACGAACTGGGCACAGTGCTGGCTCACGCCGGACGCCAACGCATCGACTCGAAAACTGCGCTGAATTACGTTCGCGCACGCAACGTCTCGACGGAGAACAACGGCGACTACGGACGCATCAAGCGCCAGCAGCTGTTTCTGTCCTCGCTGCTGCGTGCGCTGATCTCCCAGGACACCTTCTTTTCGCTGAACAAGCTCAACAGCGTCGTCAACACATTCATCAAGGACAGCTACGTCGACAACGTCAACACCAAAGATCTCGTCCAGCTCGGCCAGTCAGTACAGGGCATGTCGGCCGGCCACGTCTCGTTCGTGACGGTCCCGACAGGCGAAACCGACTCAAACGGCGACGAGCCACCGCGCACCTCCGACATGCGGGCGCTTTTCGATGCGATCATCAACGACGATCCGCTGCCCGGGGAAAACGACCTGAACGCGACATCGAGCCCGCCGACAAAGTCGCTGGCCAGTAAGGCACCCAAGACCACTACCCCGCCGCCTGCGCCGCATTCCGAGCAGGTGCAGGCCGTGACGACGTCGCCCAAGGACGTCACCGTGCAGGTGTCGAACTCGACCAGCAGGTCGGGGCTGGCCACCACCGCCAGTACCCAGCTGAAGCACCACGGCTTCAAGGTCAAGACGCCCGACGACTACCCGAGCTCACTGACGTCCACCACGGTGTTGTTCTCGCCCGGCAACGAACAGGCCGCCGCGACGGTCGCGGCGACTCTTTCGAATCCAAAGATCGAGCGCATCACCGGGATTGGCAAAACGGTGCAGGTGGTGCTGGGCCCGGACTTCTCGTCGGTCAGCGCACCTCCGCCGACCGGCTCATCGGTCAGCGTCCAAATCGACCGCAATGCCAGCAGCCAACCAACGAAACTTCCCGAGGACTTGTCGGTGACGAACGCCGCCGACACCACATGTGAATAGCCACAACCAGGCTCGAAGATTTTCAATGCCAACCGGCATTCACCGCGAGTTCATACCCCGCCTGATGCCGGTCCGCCGATTGAGAACGTAGGCTTATCAATATGCGTACCGCGTACCACGAGCAGCTTGCTGAGCTTTCCGAGCAACTCGGCGAGATGTGCGGGCTGGCCGGCGTCGCGATGGAACACGCAACGCAGGCGCTGCTGCAAGCTGATTTGGTTCTTGCCGAGCAGGTCATCTCCGACCACGAGAAGATCGCACAGCTGAGCACCCAGGCCGAGGAAAGCGCGTTCGTATTGCTCGCGTTACAAGCACCGGTCGCCGGCGACCTGCGGTCGATCGTCAGCGCAATCCAGATGGTCGCCGACATCGACCGGATGGGCGCGCTGGCTCTGCACGTCGCCAAGATCGCCCGCAGGCGCCATCCCCAGCACGCTCTGCCCGAAGAGGTCAACGGGTACTTTGCCGAGATGGGCCGAGTGGCAGTCGAATTGGGTAACAGCGCACAAGAAGTGCTGAAGACTCGCGACCCGGAGAAGGCCGCGCGCATTCGCGAAGAAGACGACGCGATGGACGACCTTCACCGTCACCTGTTCACCGTGTTGATGGACCGGGAGTGGAAGCACGGCGTGGCCTCAGCGGTCGACGTGACGTTGCTGGGCCGGTTCTACGAGAGGTTCGCCGATCACGCCGTCGAGGTGGCGCGCCGGGTCATCTTCCAGGCGACAGGCCGCTTCCCCGAAGAGGGTCCCGTAGCCCAGCCGAGTTAGCCGAAGCGGCCGGAGATGTAGTCTTCGGTGGCCTTCTGCGTCGGGTTGGAGAAGATCTTCTCGGTATCGTCGACTTCCACCAAGCGGCCCGGCTTTCCGACCGACTCCAGGTTGAAAAACGCCGTGTGATCGCTGACCCGCGCCGCCTGCTGCATGTTATGGGTGACGATGACGATGGTGTAGTCCTGTTTCAGCTCGGCGATCAGGTCCTCGATCGCCATCGTCGAAATGGGGTCCAGTGACGAGCACGGCTCGTCCATCAGCAGCACGTCGGGTTGCACGGCGATGGCCCGCGCGATGCACAGCCGCTGCTGCTGACCGCCGGATAAGCCGCCGCCCGGCCGGTCCAGCCGGTCTTTGACCTCGTTCCACAGGTTCGCCGCCCGCAACGCGTATTCGGCGGTGTCGTCGAGCCGCTTCTTGTTGCGCACGCCTTGCAGCTTGAGCCCGGCCACCACATTGTCGCGAATCGACATGGTGGGGAATGGATTTGGCCGCTGGAACACCATCCCGATCGCCCGGCGCACGCCCACCGGGTCGATCCCTGAGCCGTAGATGTCGTCGTCGTCCAGCAAAACGCTGCCGTGCATGCGGGCACCGGGGATCACTTCATGCATCCGGTTCAGGGTGCGCAGCACTGTCGTTTTGCCGCAGCCCGACGGGCCGATGAATGCCGTGACGCTGCGCGGCAGAACCGATAGCGAAACGTCAGCGACCGCATGGAACGCGCCGTAATAGATGTTGACGTCCTTGAGGTCTAACCGCTTAGCCACTCCAGCTCCTGCCTAGCTTCTCGGGCGCAACGAGTTTCGCCGCCACCCTGGCCACCACATTAATGACGGCGATCAGCAAAATCAGCGTCAACGCAGCGCCCCACAGCCGATCGGTAGGAATGGGGTTGGAGCCCGCGCCTGCCGAGGTCTGGTCGTACATCATTCCTGGCAGTGAGCCCATGAAGCCCGTGAACATGTCGAAGTTCATCGTCTGCGAATATCCCACCAGGACCAGCAGCGGAGCTGTCTCCCCCATCACCCTGGCCAACGCCAACATGACGCCAGTGATGATGCCGGACAACCCCGCCGGAAGCACAATCCGGGTGATGGTTTTCCACTTGGGCACGCCCAGCGCGAAGCTGGCCTCGCGCAGGTCCACCGGGACAATCCGCAGCATCTCCTCGGTGGCGCGCACGATGACCGGAAGCATCAGCAGCACCAACGCCAGCGACACCGCAAAACCCGACCGGGAAAGACCAAGCGTGGCGATGCACAGTGCGTAGATGAACAGCGCGGCCACGATCGACGGAATCCCGGTGAGGATGTCCACCATGAAGGTGGTCAGCTTGCCCAGCGGGGTGCCGGCACCGTATTCGACCAGATAGATCGCGACGAAAATGCCGATCGGTACCGAGATGGCCGCGCACACCAGGCCCTGCATGACCGTCCCGACGATGGCGTGGTACGCGCCGCCGCCCGGTAAGAACGCGGTCATCTGGGCTTGGGAATGGGTCCACCACTCGCTTGACCTGACGGCGCGAAGACCTTTGGCAAC
>DAIODV010000415.1:0-3275 GCA_036746615.1 Mycobacterium sp. | reverse complement strand
GCAACGAGAGCGACACGAATACCGGCTCACCGACAAAGGATTGGACCTCATCACCGCGGTCATTGCCCTCATGCAATGGGGAGACCGTTGGCAAGCCGACGCGGATGGACCGCCGGTGCAGGTCCTGCACCGCGACTGCGGCCATCGGGTCGAAGCGATCGTGCGCTGCCCTCACGACAACACCGTCCTGACCGCCGGCGAGCTTCAACCGGTACCCGGGCCCGGCGCTCACCTGGCATCTGGTACTTAAAGATTCGGCCGAGGCAGCTGCGGTTGGATCACAAATCACGAACATATGCGAGCCCCGAATGATGCGACTGACTTCGACGATGCCGACCGCGGTTCATCGGCGCCCAGGAACCCTGCGTCAAGATCGCCGATCGAAGAGTGATCTGGGACCACGACGTTTCCGCGCGTTCGAACGCGAAGCACCGGCAACGGCGCAGCCCAGGCTGCCGCCGCTCTGGCAGCCTGGGTGTTGAACAAGCCCATTGAGTTGACCTCGGCCTCGATGGAGCGCCAGTCGTAACAATTGATCCAATGATCGATCACCGCGTTGAGAATCGCTTGTTCGTTCCCGTAATCCCATCCCGCCTAGGCGATCTCAACTTGCCTGTGCGTTGTCGAGTCGATGGCGAAGGTCGTCGAGGTCAGCACGGCTTCTCAGCGGTAGTAGATTTCGAGTCGTTCGATCCGATCGTCACGGACAGTGAATACATCTACGGCATACACGTATTGGCCGGGCTCGGCTAACGGGCTCGTCGCGCGTATCTGGATGATCTGTGCGTTCTGGTCGGCGAACTGCCGTTCGATCTCGGTGACGGCTTGGCCGGCGAGCACGACCGACTTGTAGAAGTTGGCGATTTCGTCAGCGCCGGTGAATGTTCCGGAGGGATGCGCCAAAGTAGCGGTGGGCGCGAACAAACCCATGAGGTCGTCGATGTCGGCGCGATTGACCGCGTCGATGTACATCTCGGCGATGGTGGCCATGTCTTTCCTTTAGCGTTTAGCGCGGGTCGATCGTGACGGGCATATGCCGCACGCCGGCATGTTTGTTGCTGCGGATGTATTCGATGGGGCCGGTCAGGGTGACCGCGCCGATCCGGTCGAGCAGCACGTCGAAGATGACGCGCATCTCCATTCGAGCTAGCGAGGCGCCGAGGCAGAAGTGCACACCGCGGCCGAAAGTCAAGTGTGGGTTGGGGGTTCGGGTGATATCGAAGGTGTAGGGATCGTCGAATACCGCTTCATCGCGGTTGGCCGACGCCCACCACAGACTCACCTTGTCCCCGGCGGCGATGCGCTGACCATGCAGCTCGACATCACGGGTGGCGGTGCGCCGGTTGTATGGGGTCGACGACGCCCAGCGCAGCATCTCCTCGACGGCCGTGGGCAGCAGTGTTCGATCATGGCGCAGCCGCTCCCAGGAGTCGGGATGTTCACTGAAGGCCGACATTGCGATAGCGATCGAGTTGCGTGTCGTTTCGCTGCCGGCGGCGATGATCAGGCTCAAGAACATGCGCTGCTCGATTTCGGACAGCGGCTCGCCGTCGATCAATGCATGGGTCACCACCGACAGCAGGTCCTCGGTCGGTTGGGCGCGTTTGCGCTCAAGGAGATCGGTACCGTATGTGAACATCTGCGCATGGGCTTGGGTTACGCGGTCATTGACCTCACCGACCTCACGGTCTTCGTAGTCCAAAGTGACGTTGGCCCAGTTCATCAGTTCGTGGCGGTCCTCCTGTGGCACGCCGACCAATTGGGCGACTGCTTGCAGCGGCAGTTCGGCGGCCACGTCGACCAGGAAGTCGCATTCCCGTTTGGCCAAGGCGGCTTCGACGATCCCGACCGCGCGGAGACGCAGATCCTCCTCGATCGCCCGCAAGGCCCGCGGCGTCGTGCTGGGTGTGAGCAGCTTGCGAATCTTCGCATGGCGCGGGTCGTCCGTCATGTTGAGCAACGCGCCGACGGCGAAACCCCTTGGCATGTCCTCGAGGGTGGTGCCGCCGTCCTCGCGGTCACCGCCGGTCTCTGAGGAGAAAGTGTCGTTGTCGGTGGCCGCGGCGACGATGTCGGCGTATCGGCTGAGCACCCAGAATCCTTCGCCTCCAGGGGTATGGGGCGTAGGTGGGTGAAACCAGACCGGCGATTCGCGGCGCAGCACCTCGAAGATGTGGTGGGGGAACCCGGTCGTGAAACGGTCCAAGTCGGTCAGGTCGACGTCGTCGTGCATAGGGCACTCCCGAGGACTTATAACGGACACCACGACCAGACACACCCAGCGTATATGTATGGTCGCGCCGGGTGGGGCAGGAAGTCCCCAATGGCCACCATGGCAACTTCGCCGGGGGCAAGTTATCTTACATCATGTAAGCTAAGACGTGGACGGGTCCCGCTGTGCCGCAGCACTTGCGCACGCAGCAGTCTAGGAGTGCTCCGCATGATGTCGCTGGCTCAGCAGCGCAAGCGACGGCGTCACATTATCGATGTGACGCTCGGTATTGCGCGGCGAGGCGGATACGAGGCCGTGCAGATGCGAGCGGTCGCTGAACGCGCCGACGTGGCAGTGGGCACCGTCTACCGCTACTTCCCGTCGAAACCAAACCTGCTTTTGTCTGCGCTGGAAAACCAACTTGACCGGGTCGAGCGCAAAGCGCGTCAGGCGGCGCCCCGGGGTGCGGAGCGCTACGAAAAGCTGTGGCAAGTGATCGCCCGGCTCAACGTCGAGATGGCACGCGATCCGCGGCTTGCGGAGGCGATGGCCCGCGCCTTCATGGTCGCGTACACCACGGAAGGCCGTGACGCGGATCGGGTGCGGCACCGGCTCGACGCCATGTTCGCCCGGCTACTCGCCGGTGGAGCACCCACCCCGCTCCAACAGCAGATGGCCCGGATACTCGTCGACGCGTGGATGTCAAACGCGCTCTCCTGGCTGAATCGACGGGTGACCACCGAGGACATCAACCGACGGCTGTCGCACTTGCTGGCGGTGCTAGGCCGCCGCGACGGCGTGGCAGCACCCGGCGGGCACCCCACGGTCCCTTTAATGTGACCGCACCGGCCGCTGAGGCTCACAAGTATTTGCGCAGATGTTGCTCCGAGCTGCGGCGGAAAGACTGCATGACTGGGTGCTTGCCCGCCAATCCGTCTGCGCCGTGGTACATCCCGGGAACGTCGACCAGCTCGGTGGCAACCCCGCACGCCGTCAGCCGTTGCGCATAGTCGACGGCTTCATCGTGGAATAAGTCGCGACCACCCACGCCGATCCCGGCCGG
>DAIODV010000414.1:0-3310 GCA_036746615.1 Mycobacterium sp. | reverse complement strand
GAAGCATTCAGCGGGACTCTTGGCTACGTATAGTTCGTTTAGTTTGTACTGAACGTTATGTATAGTGGCGAGCGTGATGTCTCCCGACGAAGCGGAGTTCGTTGACCGCATGGGCTTGTTCTTCGAGACCATCGGCGCGACTCGGACGATGGGCCGCCTCTACGCATGGTTGATGATCTGCGAGCCGCCGCAACAGTCGTTGAGCGAGCTGTCCGCGACGCTGTCGCTCAGCAAGGCATCGGTCAGCACCGTGGCGCGCCAACTGCAGGAAGCCGGCATGGTTGAGCGGCTGCCATCGCCGACCCGCCAACACCGTTACCGCATCACGCCCGGCGGCTTTACCCACGTGCTCAACGTTCAACTGACGCTGATGGGCTCGGGCATCCCCGCCGCCGACTTCGGCCTGCAGCTGCTCGGCGACGACCGAGCCGAACAGCGCGAGCGGCTACAAGACTTTCGTGACTTCTGCGAATTTTCCGCAAGCGACTACCGCGAAGAGCTCACCCGGCGGTGGGAGCAATACCGAGCAGAACGGAGGGCAAAGTGAGCGATCAGTCCAGCAAGCTCGATTTCACCGGCGTGCGCTGGGGCTCAGTGGAATGGACCAACCTGTGCACGCTGTATTTGCGTGCCTACGAAAGCCGTTTGGAGCACCCGGTTCTCGGCGACCGCGCCGCTGCCGAAGCCGTCGACCGAATCGACTACGACTTCGGCCGAATGCACCGGGCCGCGAAGCCGTGGGCCAACCAGTTCCTGGTTGCGTTGCGCGCCAAGCAACTTGACAGCTGGGCCGGCGACTTCCTGCGCCGCAACCCCGATGCCGTCGTACTGCATCTGGGCTGCGGACTGGACAGTCGCGCGTTTCGGCTCGACGTGCCATCGGGGGTGTCCTGGTTCGACGTCGACGTGCCCGACGTCATCGCACTACGGCGACAGCTGTACAACGACCGCCCCGGCTACACGATGATCGGGTCGTCAGTCACCGAACCTGGCTGGCTCGAACAGATCCCGACCGGCCGTCCCGCTTTGATCGTTGCCGAGGGTCTGCTGATGTACCTCAACGAAGGCGAACTACGCCAACTGCTACAGCGGCTCACCGATCACTTCGCTACGGGCGAACTGCTCGCCGACCTGCTATCGCCATGGGGCCCACGGTTTTCCAACTCTCCGCTGTTCGCCAAGGCTTCCACCTCAGGAATCACCAAATGGGGTACCCGCGACGGCCATGAACTGTCCGAGTGGATCCCGCGACTGCACCTCGTCGACAACTCGATGTTTCTCGACCCCGCGAAGATTCCGCTGAAGCCACAACAGCTCGTCTACCGGATGCTGACCGCGGCTCCTTTTATGAGGAACTACGACCGGCTGTATCGATTTCGGTTCTGACCCCGAGTGGTGACTCCACCCGGACCGACTCGTCGCGGATCAGACCACGCAGCAGTGCGGTGCTGAACTCGGCGGCGATTTCCTTGGCGCTGCGGCGTCCGCTGGGCCTCAGCCAGCGGTAGGCGCCCAGCGTCATCCCGATGTAGCCGAGCGCCAGCACGTGAGAGTCGCAGGGATAGAACTCACCGCTGGCGATACCCCGGTCGATGAGTCCATGCACGTGCTCATAGACCTGGGTTTCCTTTTCGCGGACCGCGGCGACCTGCTCCTCGGTGAACCACTCGGTGATGTAGGGCTGCTCCTGGAAGTAGACCGCCGCGCCTTCGGGGTTGGCGGCGATGTTGTTGAGCAGCCGCACCGTGTACTGGTAGAGCGCTTCGCGAGCCGAGATCGTCGGGTCGTCGTGCACCGCGTCCAGCGTGCGCTCGGCGGCTTGCTGGTAGATGTCGTAGAGGATCAGCGACTTGCTGGCGTAGTAGTGGTAGACGGTGGCCTTGTTCAACCCGACGACGTCGGCGACGTCGTCCATCCGGGTGCCGTGGTAGCCGCGTGCGGCGAACAGCTTGGTGGCAACAGTCAGCAGCTCCTCGCGGCGGGAGAGCCCGTTCTCGGATGGCATGTCTACTCGCTATCGGCAGGCCGGGGGGTGCCCGGTGTCAATCAACTAGTTGGATAGTTTAGGCAAGGCGGTTGATCGCTGTTGTGCATTGCCCCGTGGGACTAGACTCCTGCCTGAGCGGAACGATCGAGCGAAATCGAGAGGGTGGGTAGATGGATCCGGATCCGAGCTACGACTTTTCTGACGAACTCGAGTTCTACTTCAAGTACTCGCTCTGGGGTCTGCGGGGTGTCGTCGACGGTAACGGCTACCCGCCACCGGCATATCCGCCCGTCTAGAGGGCTTTGAGTTCCTCGGTGACCGCGGACACCGACTTTTTGGCATCACCGAACAGCATCGTGGTGCCTTCCGCGTAGAACAGCGGGTTGTCGATACCTGCAAATCCGGAGTTCATCGACCGCTTGAGCACGATTACTGACTTCGACTTGTCCACGTTGAGGATGGGCATGCCGTAGATCGGGCTGGACGCCTCGTTGCGGGCCGCCGGGTTGGTGACGTCGTTGGCGCCGATGACGATCGCGACGTCGGTGCGAGCGAACTCGTCGTTGATGTCGTCCATGTCTTTCATCGCGTCGTAGTCGACTTCGGCCTCGGCGAGCAAGACGTTCATGTGTCCCGGCATCCGGCCGGCGACCGGGTGAATGGCGTACTTCACCGCCACGCCACGGTCCTCGAGCAAGTTGGCCATGTCTTTGACGGCGTGCTGCGCTTGCGCGACGGCCAAGCCGTAGCCCGGTACCACGATCACTTGGTTGGCGTAGGCCATCTGAATCGCGGCGTCGGCGGCAGAGGTGGCCTTGACATGTTTCTCGCCGCCACCGTCACCGCTGGGCGCAACGCCGCCGCCGCCGAAACCACCGGCGACGATCGCCGGGATGGAGCGGTTCATCGCCTTGGCCATCAGGTTGGTCAGAATCGAACCGGATGCGCCGACGATCATGCCGGCGACGATCATCGCGGTGTTGTTGAGCGCCAATCCCGCTGCCGCGGCGGAGAGCCCCGTCATCGCGTTGAGCAGTGAGATCACCACCGGCATATCGGCTCCGCCGATGGGCAGCACGACCATCAGGCCGAGCACACCCGCGGCCGCGAGCAGACCGATCATCCACCACAGCGACCCCCCGCCGCTGCCGGGATGCGCGTGGATGCCGATGACGATCGCAGCTGCGACGGCCGCGGCCAGCAGCAGCACGTTGATCGGCTGTTGAGCCCGCCCGAAGCCGATCGGCGATCCGGAGATGAGTTCTTGAAGCTTGCCGAACGCGATGATCGATCCCCAGAACGAGATCGACCCGATGATCGCGG
>DAIODV010000413.1:0-3317 GCA_036746615.1 Mycobacterium sp. | reverse complement strand
CGGGTCGGTGGTGGGGATCGACCGTGGTGTTGCAGTGGCGGCCGCCTTGTCGACGGGTGAGCTGCTGCACGTCCCTGGGCTGAGTCGTGGGCAGGTCAGGCGGTTGACGGTGTTGCAGCAGCGCCTGGCGCGCGCCGAGCGCGGCTCCAATCGGCGAGCTCGCACCAAACGCGCGATCGCAAAACTTAAGGCCCGCGAGACTGACCGACGTAAGGACTGGGTGGAAAAGGTCACGACGGATGTGGCGCGTCGGTTCGACACGATCCGCATTGAGGCACTTGATGTGCGCGGGATGACGCGCTCTGCGCGGGGAACCATGGATCGGCCTGGTGTGGGTGTTGCCGCCAAGCGCGGTCTGAACCGGGGTATCTCGCGCAGCTGTTGGGGCTTGTTGGCTGCGCGTCTGCAGCACAAAGCTTCTGGTCGGGTTGAACAGATCCCGGCCGCGTACACGTCGCAGCGATGCGCCGTTTGCGGGCACGTCGCTCCCGAAAACCGTAAGAGCCAAGCGGTTTTCGAGTGCCAAGCGTGCAACGCTGGTCCGTGCAACGCCGACGTGAACGCTGCACGCAATATCGCCGCCGGACGGGCGGTGACAGCACGGGGAGACCTCGGCGCTAGCCGGTCTACGAACCGTGAACCTCAACTCAGCTCTCCTGCCGCATAGGCAGTGGATGGGGTTGGAATCCTCTGGTTTTTAGCCAGAGGAGGACGTCAATTAGCCTGGTGGTCAAGGGCAGGCCACCGCTAGGGCCGCCACATGATGCGACAAAGGAGCCGCCGGTGTCAGTCGATGTGTCCGCTGGGCCCGCCGACCCCGCCCAGGGCCGTGCCCGATGGCGCACGGCGGTGGCCGGGGTGCTGGCCAAGAACACGGACCCCGACGAACTGGGACCGGAACCCGAGCGGTTACTCGACAGCCCGACGTATGAGGGCTTCGCGATCCGCCCGCTCTATACCGCCATCGACGAGTTGCCGGAGCCACCGCTGCCGGGCGAATGGCCCTACGTGCGTGGTGGCGACGCGCTGCGCGACGTCAAGTCGGGGTGGAAGGTCGCCGAGGCGCTTCCGGCCAACCCGGTGGCAGGAGTCGCAGCCGACGAGGTCAATGCCGCGGTGCTCGCCGGGCTGGCCGAGGGCGTCAGCGCGCTGCTGATCCGCGTGGGGGAGTCGGGTATCGCACCCGGGCAATTGGAGAAGGTGCTCGACGGGGTCCATCTGAGCATGGCGCCGGTGATCCTCGACGCAGGCGCCGACTACCGTGCGGCGTGCGAGGCCCTGCTGGCGGTGGTGGGCCAGGTCGAACCCGACCAGCGCGCCACCCTGTCAGTCGACCTGGGGGCGGACCCGCTGACCGCGTCGCTCAGCGAGCGCCCGGCCCCAGCGATCCAGGACGTCATCGGGGTCGCCAAGCAGGTGGCCGGCAAAAACGGTGTACGGGCGATCACCGTGGACGGGCCCGCTTTCCACAATCTCGGCGCTAACGCGACGTGGGAACTTGCCGGCAGCGTCGCGGCCGCGGTGGCCTACCTTCGGATACTCACTGAGTCCGGCCTACCGGTCGCACAGGCTTTGCGACAGATCAGTTTCCGGCTCGCCGCCGACGACGACCAGTTCATGACGATCGCCAAGGTGCGGGCTTTACGCCAACTGTGGGCGAGGGTCGCTGAAGTCGTCGGCGAGCCTGAAAACGGCGCGGCGGTCGTGCACGCAGAGACGTCGTTGCCGATGATGACCCAGCGCGACCCGTGGGTGAACATGCTGCGAACCACGTTGGCCGCGTTCGGCGCTGGCGTCGGCGGCGCCGACACCGTGATGGTGTTCCCCTTCGACGTGGCAATTCCGGGCGGCTTTCCGGGCATGGCGACCAGCTTTGCGCGCCGCATGGCCCGCAATATTCAGCTGCTGCTGCTCGAAGAGTCGCATGTCGGCCGAATTCTCGATCCGGCCGGCGGCTCCTGGTTCGTCGAAGACCTGACCGAACAGGTAGGCCAGCAGGCCTGGCAGCATTTCCAGTCGATCGAGAAGCACGGCGGATTCGTCGACGCGGGTGACTACATCACCGGCCAGATCGCCGAGATCGCGGCGCAGCGCAGCAACGACATCGCGCATCGGCGCACAGCCATCACCGGCGTCAACGAATACCCGAACCTGGCTGAACCTGCGCTGCCGCAGAATGATTCGCAGTATTCGCCGCTCGCGGCGGGCAATCTGGTGCGTTACGCGGCCGCGTTCGAAACGCTGCGGGACCGCTCCGATGCCTACCTGGCTCGCACCGGTTCACGACCGCAGGCGTTGCTGCTGCCGCTGGGGCCGCTGGCCGAGCACAACATCCGGGCGACGTTCGCGGCGAACCTGTTGGCGTCTGGCGGCATCGAGGCGCTCAACCCGGGAACAGTCGACGCCGACGGTGTCGCCAAGGCTGTCGCCGACGCCGGGCCGCAGGCCGTGGCGGTCATCTGCGGGACGGATCGCCGCTACGGTAGCGAGGCGGCGGCGATCGTCGAAGCGGCCCGCCGCGAAGGGATCTCGCACGTCTGCCTGGCCGGGCCGCAAAAAGCAGTCGCGGAGTCTGATCCCCAGCATCATCCCGACGAGTTTCTCACCATGAAAATCGATGCGGTAGAAGTTCTTTCGAACCTGCTAAGCCGGTTAGGGGCGTAGCGACGATGACAACCACCGCGCCTGTCGTGGGCAGCTTCTCCGACATCCCGCTGCACAGTGACCGCACCGTGCCGGCATCGACCGAAGCCGCTGTGGAAAAGCACATCGCGGCCGCGGCCGCCGCGCATTGGTACACACCCGACCAGCTGGTGTGGCACACGCCGGAAGACATTGAGGTCAAGCCGGTGTACATCGCCGCCGACCGCTCCGCCGTCGAGGCTGCGGGCTATCCGGTGAACACCTTCCCCGGTGAGCCGCCGTTCCTGCGGGGTCCATACCCGACGATGTATGTCAACCAGCCGTGGACAATCCGCCAATACGCCGGGTTCTCCACCGCCGCGGAGTCCAACGCGTTCTACCGCCGCAATCTGGCGGCGGGCCAGAAGGGTCTGTCGGTCGCCTTCGACCTCGCTACCCACCGTGGCTACGACTCCGACCATCCACGTGTCCAAGGTGACGTGGGAATGGCCGGTGTGGCAATCGATTCCATCCTCGACATGCGCCAGCTGTTCGACGGCATCGACCTGTCGACGGTGTCGGTGTCGATGACGATGAACGGCGCGGTGCTGCCGATCCTGGCGCTGTACGTGGTGGCCGCCGAGGAGCAGGGGGTGCCGCCGGAGAACCTGGCCGGCACCATCCAGAACGACATC
>DAIODV010000412.1:0-3336 GCA_036746615.1 Mycobacterium sp. | reverse complement strand
CCCGGTCCGGCGCCCTCGGGGCGGGCCAGCACCAGGTGGAAGATGTTCTCGAACATGTCATCGGAGTCGCCGGACGTGATGAACCGCTTCACGCCGTCGATGTGCCACGAGCCGTCGTCTTGCTGCACGGCCTTGGTACGGCCGGCGCCGACATCCGAGCCGGCGTCGGGCTCGGTGAGCACCATGGTCGAGCCCCAGCCGCGCTCGGCGGCGATGATGGCCCACTTCTTCTGCTCTTCGGTGGCCAGGTTGTAGAAGATCTGCGCGAATCCTGCGCCGCCGGCGTACATCCAGACGGCGGGGTTGGCGCCGAGCAAGTGCTCGTGCAGCGCCCACAGCATCGCCTTGGGCATGGGCATGCCGCCCAACTCCTCGTCGAGGCCGACCTTGTCCCAACCGGCTTCGATGACCGCGTGCACCGATGCTTTGAAGCTCTCGGGCAGCGTCACGGAGTGCGTCTCGGGGTCGAAGACGGGCGGATTGCGGTCGCCCTCGACGAAGGACTCCGCGACTGGGCCCTCGGCCAGCCGGCTCATCTCCGTCAGCATCTCGCGGGCGGTGTCGGCGTCCAGATCGCTGTACGCGCCTTCGCCGAACGACTTGTCAACGCCGAAGACCTCAAACAGGTTGAATACCTGGTCGCGGACGTTGCTCTTGTAGTGGCTCACTGGTTCCTCCTCGTCGAGAACGCCACTTGTGGTTGGGTACTACGACTAAGTTACCCACCAGTAACACCGCCAAACTATACCGGTGAGTAACCGGTTGCAAGCGACTGTGAGCTAAATATCAACCAACCAGTTGGCCTCGCGCTGATCGAGACGATGGCATGCCGCTCTACCTGCGGTAATGATGAATAAGATGTCGACTGTGCCAAGCGTCACGACACTCCCGGAAGTGGACCTACGCCACTCTCCTGGCCAACTGCGGGAACGCCTGCGCGAGGCGACCCACGACGTGGGCTTCTTCTATTTGGTCGGCCACGGCGTCTCCGCGGAGCTGACCGGCCGGGTGCTGGGGGCCGCGCGGCGTCTGTTCGCGCTGCCGGAGGCACAGAAGGACGCCGTCGCGATGGTGCGCAGCCCGCATTTCCGTGGCTACACCCGGCTGGGCGGCGAGCTGACCGGCGGCGAAGTGGACTGGCGCGAGCAGATCGACATCGGCCCGGAGCGGCCCACCGTCGGGGGCCCAGGTAAGCCGGACTACCTGTGGCTGCAGGGCCCCAATCAGTGGCCGACCGGGCTACCTGAGCTGCCGGCGATCATCGCTGAGTGGGACACGGCGCTGGCCGCGGTGGCCCGCACCCTGTTGCGGCATTGGGCCGCGTCGCTGGGCAGCCCGCCGGACGTGTTCGACGCCGCCTTCGCCGCGACGCCCGCGACGCTGATCAAAATCGTGCGGTATCCCGCGACGGCGGCCGGCTCGCAGGGAGTCGGCGCGCATCGCGACGCCGGAGTGCTCACCTTGCTGTTGGCGGAGCCGTGCAGCCAGGGATTGCAGGTGCGGCCAAGCCGCAGCGGCTACTGGATCGACGTCCCGGTGCGCGACGGCGCCTTCATCGTCAACATCGGCGAACTGCTGGAGCTGGCGACCGGCGGCTACCTGCGGGCAACCGAGCACCGGGTGAACCTCCGCCAGTCGGCCGATCGGATCTCGGTGCCCTACTTCTTCAACCCGCGGCTGGACGCACAGATCCCCACCTTGTCGCTACCTCCGGACCTGGCAACACGAGCGAACCCGCGCGCGGATCCGGCCGATCCCATTTTCTCGGTGTACGGCCGCAACGCGTGGAAGAGCAGGTTGCGGGCGCATCCCGACGTCGCCGCCGCGCATGGTTATTCGTCGAGCGAGTAGGGTCAACAATGCAAAATTCCCGTCGATGCGAATGAAGCCCGGTGAACACTCCTGAGAAGCTGACACCGTCGTCACTGCGCGAGGCCTTCGGTCATTTCCCGTCTGGCGTGATCGCCATCGCCGCCGAAGTCGACGGAATCCGAGAGGGGTTGGCGGCCAGCACATTTGTCCCCGTTTCGCTGGATCCGCCGTTGGTGTCGTTCTGCGTACAGAACACCTCGACGACCTGGCCGAAGTTGAAAAACGTGCGCGCACTGGGGATCAGCGTTTTGGGCGAGGCTCACGACGAAGCCGCGCGCACGCTAGCCGCAAAAACAGGCGACCGGTTCGCGGGCTTAGAGACGGTGTCCAACAGCAGCGGTGCGGTTTTCATCAAGGGCACCAGCGTGTGGTTGGAAAGCGCAATCGAGCAACTAATACCGGCCGGCGACCACACCATCGTGGTACTGCGGGTCAGCGATGTTCAGATCGACGCCGATGTCGCGCCGATCGTCTTTCACCGCAGCGTTTTTCGTCGATTGGGCGCCTAATCAGGGGCGCTTGCTGAGCTCGTCTCGGTAAGCCTGGACGCGACGCTCTAGTTCTGCGGCATCCTGTTCGCGCCCCTCTTTGTGTGCCACGTGAGCGCGCACTGAGAGTTCACGGATTGCCGTTCGAATGTCGTTGATGCTGGCGGATTGTCCTAATGTCATGGCCACCGCCTTTCGGGTCGTTCGACGGGGCCGCCGGCCCCGCTCACTTCGGGCTCCCGGTCGGGTACCCGGATCAGCGGGGGGCTAACACGTGCGGCGGATTACCGACGGAACAACTTATTGCCCAGCCACACCACCGGATCGTATTTGCGGTCGGCGACTCGTTCCTTCATCGGGATCAAGGCGTTGTCGGTGATCTTGATGCCTTCCGGGCAGACTTCCGTGCAGCACTTGGTGATGTTGCAGTACCCGAGGCCGTGCTGCTCCTGCGCCTGGTCGCGCCGGTCGAGTGTGTCCAGCGGATGCATTTCCAGCTCCGCGATGCGCATCAGATAGCGCGGACCGGCGAACGCCTCTTTGTTGTCGTCGTGGTCACGAATCACGTGACAGACGTTCTGGCACAGGAAGCACTCGATGCATTTGCGGAACTCCTGTGAACGTTCCACATCTTTCTGCGCCATCCGGTACTCGCCAGGCTGTAGATCCTTTGGCGGCGTGAATGACGGGATTTCCCTGGCCTTCTCGTAGTTGAACGAGACATCGGTAACTAGATCGCGGATCACCGGGAACGTCCGGATCGGCGTCACGGTAACCACTTCGTCCTCGGCGAAGGTCGACATACGCGTCATGCACATCAACTTGGGCTTGCCGTTGATCTCCGCTGAGCACGACCCGCACTTACCGGCTTTGCAGTTCCACCGCACCGCCAAGTCCGGTGTCTGCGTCTGTTGCAGGCGGTGGATGATGTCGAGCACCACCTCGCCCTCGTTGACCTCGACGGTGAAGTCCTGCA
>DAIODV010000411.1:0-3349 GCA_036746615.1 Mycobacterium sp. | reverse complement strand
CGTCGAAGCGGGCCAGTGGGTGGCGCCACCGCCGACCGAGGCGGTGCCCGGTGATGACAACCGCGAACTGGTGTTGATCGCCGACGACAATGCCGACATGCGGGCTCATCTGGAGCGAGTGTTGTCGACGCGCTGGCGAACGGTTCTGGTCGCAGATGGCGAAGCAGCCCTGCGGAGCGCACGTGAGCTTCGCCCGGACGCCATCGTGACCGACGTGATGATGCCCAAGCTCGACGGCTTCGACTTCATCTCGACGATTCGCGGCGATCCAGAACTGGCCGCCACCCCGATCGTCATGCTTTCCGCCCGTGCGGGAACCGAGGCCGTCAGTGAAGGCTATGCCGGCGGCGCGGATGACTATCTGCCCAAGCCTTTTCGCTCGCAGGAGTTGATCGAGAGGGTCGCGGCGCGGCTGTCGGCGACCAGCCGCGAACGTGCCGGCCAGCTTCAGCGTGAAGCCGAACTTCGGCATTCGTCGGCTGCAGCTCAACTCGATGCCGCGATGCAAGCCGCCGACACGGTCTCCGGAGTCGCCGAGGCGCTGCTGGCCTCACCGCTCGGTTCGGGCGGCGCCGCAGTCGTCGTCATCGGTCTCCTCGACGCCGAGGAACACAACGTCCGATTCGAATACGCCGGTCCGGTCCCCGCGGAATTCCGCGACCGCTACCACGTCGCCACCCTGGACACACCGCTGGTGCCCATCGACGTCATCAAGACGGGCCAGCCGATGATCATCACCGACACAATGGCCCTCGCCCCGCGTTATGGCCACATCGTGCAGGAAACCGCGGACAACGTCCGGGCTTGCGTCAGCCAGCCGTTGCGCGATCATCACGGCAATGTGATCGGTTCGCTCGGGTTGCTGTGGCCCGCTCCTCGGGACTTCGATCCCGCTGAACTCGAAATGCTCGCCCGCGCAGCCGAACTCACCCAGTCGGCCGTGGTCCGGGTCCGCAGTGCACAGCGCGAGCATCGGATCGCCGTCGACTTCCAAGAGCACCTGCTCGATCTCGACCGCGGATCGGCGGCCGCGGTGGTGGCCGCGGTGTATCAGCCTGGCGGCGAGGCGATGCGCGTCGGCGGCGACTGGTATCTGGTGACGCCGCTGCAGGAACCGGGTCAAATCGCCATATCCGTCGGCGACGTCGTGGGACACGGTCTGCCCGCCGCGATCGTGATGAGCAAACTGCGAGCCGCGGTCGCCGCTACCGCGCTGACCGGTGTCGATCCCGACTCGGTGCTCGCCTCGCTGGACCGGTATGCGGCGGCAATCCCCGGTGCTCGTTGCGCGACGGTCAGCTATGCCGTGATCGACGCCGGGGAACCGGGAACGGCGGGCGCCAGCTCGACGATCAGCTACACGTGCGCGGGCCATCCGTACCCGTTACTGGTAATGCCCGACCAACCGCCGGTTTTTCTTACCGGCGGCCGCCGTCCACCGATTGCGGCATGGGAAAGCCGGCTGGCGGCCAAGACCACCACGGACCAGTTGCCGGCCGGCAGCCTGCTGCTGCTTTACACCGACGGATTGATCGAGCGTCCCGGCGAGACGCTCGACGACGGATTCGCGCGGTTACAGGCCGCAGCGGCTTATCGCGCCGAATTGTCGGTCGGGGAGTTCTGCGACGAGTTGCTCGACCGGATGACGCCGCCCGGCGGTTACACCGATGACGTCGTTCTGCTGGCGGTGCGTCCCAACCACACCACCGCGCGCAGTTTCGCCACTGTGTTGCCCGCCGTATCGGCCAACATCCCCGCAGCCCGACACCTGCTGCATGATTGGCTGACGGGTATCGCCGTGGATCCGCGGCGGGCAGTCGACATTCTGCTGGCCGCCGGCGAGGCGGTCAGCAACGCGATTGAGCATGGCAGCGACGGGGATTCGCACAGGACGATCTCCATCGAAGCTTTCGTGCGCGACCGCACAGTTACTGCGACGGTCAGCGATACCGGAAGGTGGTCCGGCGACTCCTCGGCCAGCCAACGCAGCCTGCGCGGTGGGCGGGGACTGACGATGATCAACGGGCTGGCCGATCAGGTAGACACAGTGCGCACGGCTCACGGCACTCGGATTACTCTCACTTTTCACCTTGCGGTTGCCTCACAGGCCAGCGTGGTGCAGGGTGTGACACGATGACTCGCGCGGTTTTTCAGCTGCAGAACTCCCACAACGGCGCCAGCGCTGCCATCCCCGCCGAAGTGATACTCACCGGTGAGCTCGACGTGACAAATGTCGACGAGTTCACCCAGGCGGTGCTCGACGTGCCCGGGGCGCGGCCTGTCATCCTCGATTTGAGCCCGGTCAAATACTTGGACAGCGCCGCGTTCGCCGCGCTGGATCGGCTGCTCGAACAGGACGCGATCGTGCTGGTTTTGGCGCCGGATAGCTTTATGTACCGGGTGGCCGCATTGATGTCATTACCGATACACCCCGACGTCGACACCGCCCGCCGCGTACTGCAGGAAAAGGCGAGCTAGACCTCTTCCATCGCCTCGCCTAGCTCCTCGAGGAGCTTGTTGTGATGGTTGCTCGCCAAGATGTGGCCGGCGGCGATGACCACCGCGACCGGCCAGTCGATCAGCTCGAATGCGGCCAGGGCGGCCAGACCGCCGTAATAGGCGAGCTGGTCAGGCCGCGGAACTTCCACCCGGCCAACTATGGGCAAATTCACGTAAAACGTTTCGCCTTGGCGAACGTGTTCGACGGCGTCACGCTGCGATGTTGCACGACGTGTCTTCTTTTCGGCCATCATTTGCCTTTCAGTAACTAAAGGTTCGCCGCCCCGCCGGATGCAATGGTCACCGTCGAACGTATGACGTCGACGACGGATTCTCTCGCCGACCCACTAGCCTCAGGGGCCGCTGTTCTTTTGGCGATCCCGCTGATCGAGTTGTACGCCGTTTTGTGGCGGATGGGTCTGGTGGAGGTTCAGACTGCGCCCCCGGCCGATCGGCGCCTTCGAGCTGCAATGGATGCTTACTGTCGAGCACGCGGTTTGCAACGGCGACCGCGGCGGTCGCCGCCCCGGCTGAGCCCAGCGCCTGCGCCCACCCGACCGGACCGAGAGGCGTGCAGCCAAGCAGCTGGCTGACACCCGGGATGCTGATCAGCGTCCCCAACACGGCCAGCGATCCGCCCGTGGTGAACACGACCAGCGGAGCGCGCGACTCCAGCAGTGTCTGACCCAGCTGTGTGCTCACCAACGCGACCAACGCCACCGTCGACGCCCGTCGCGGACGTCCGGTCACGCTGGCCATTACCCACGCTGCCGTCGCCGCCGCGGCTGTCGTCGTGCCACGGACAGCGACCGCGCGCCACAGCGCCCGCTGATCGGGTCCGCGACCGCTG
>DAIODV010000410.1:0-3361 GCA_036746615.1 Mycobacterium sp. | reverse complement strand
TAGCCGGTTGGCTTGGGGCAGCCGGCAGAGCCGGTGTTCGGGCCCCTAATCCGGGCTCGCGCGGGTATCGCCGTCAGCCATCCGCGGGGGGTACGCTCAGCTGCGGGGTGGCGGCACCACCCGCTCGCGGGGAAGTCGGGCATAAGCAGGGTCATCAATGACAGCACCCCACGGAGGCCCAGGAGTTTAGTGTCTGCTCGAATCACACCGCTGCGGCTCGAAGCCTTCGACCAGCTTCCCAAGCACGCGCGCCGTTGCACCTTCTGGGAAGTCGACCCGGCAACCCTAGGCAACGACGACCAGCTCGCCGATCCCGAATTCGAGAAAGAGGCGTGGCTGTCGATGGTCATGCTGGAGTGGGGATCGTGCGGCCAGGTCGCGACGGCGGCTCCGGGCGAGTGCGGTGGCGGCGAGCCACCGTGCCTGGGTTATGCCCTCTACGCTCCGCCGCGGGCAGTGCCCCGGGCTCACCGGTTCCCGACGGCCCCGGTGTCGGCCGACGCTGTTCTGCTCACCTCGATGCGAGTGGAGCCCGGGCCGGCCGCCGACGAGTTGCCCTACAGCCTCGTGGCGCGGGTAGTCGACGAGTTGGTCCGACGGGGTGTGCGGGCTTTGGAGGCGTTTGGCCGCACCGAGCATGTCGCGGATCTGCTCAACCCGCACAACGTCGACCCGCAGCTGCGGCCGGTGCTCGAAGCGCTAGGAGACTGTTCTGTCGAGCATTGCGTGATCTCCGCTGACTTCCTGCGCGACGTCGGGTTCGTCGTGGTGGCGCCGCATCGATACTTTCCGCGGTTGCGGCTCGAGCTGGACAAAGGGCTTGGCTGGAAAGCGGAGGTCGAAGCTGCGTTGGACCGGCTGCTGGAAAGCTCATCGCTGCAGCAGCCCGTTGGGGCGGGATCTGGAGCAGGATCGTCGGCTACGAACCGCTGAGCCGGCTGGCCTGCTCTACCGACAACTCGTGCGCGAGTAGCTCGGCGAAAGTGAATGTGCCAGTGGGACGGTCGTTTTTGCCGAGCAGATAAAGCCGCTTGACCGCCGCCAGTATTCCCTCGGCGATCGCGTCGCGGGTCTGGGTCGTGATCAGCAGCGCGCGATCCCGCGGGTTGGTGATGTAGCCGATGTCGACCTGAACAGTCGGCATCCGGGTCAGCCGCAGCAGATCCCAGGTACGGCCGTGGGTGCGGCAGTCGCGTAAACCGGTGCGCGCGACCACTTCTCGTTGAATGAAGTCAGCAAGATTGCGGCCAATGGTCGAGACCGAGCCGTGCGAATTGCCGAAGTGAAACGACGCGACGCCGTTAGCCGACGGGCTGGCCTGTGTTGCGCAGCGCAGGCTGATCATCAGATCGGCGCCGACGGCGTTAGCGGTCGCGGCCCGCTCGGCGTCGGATGGGCTGCGGTTGGTCGGCCGTGACAGGAACGTCTCCATGCCGATGGCCGTCATACGTCCCTCCAGACGACTTGCCAAGTCCCACAACACATCTGCTTCGCTGATGGGTCCGGCTGCACCATGCGTGATCAACCCGTGGTCGGTGCCGCCGCGACCGGGATCGATGATGATTCGCTTACCCGACAGTTTCGGCCCGGATCGGCGGACCAGTTCCTCTTCGCGGATGGCATGCAACGAGCCACCCGTTACGCGCGAGGAGAGAAAGTACAAGGAGCGCAACGTTTCTGGGCCGCAGATGCCGTCGGCGTAGAGCCCGTATTCCCGCTGGTACGACATCAACCCGTTGTGTGTCTGCAAGCCGAAGTATCCGTCGACCAGCCCGGTGTAAAAGCCGAGATCCTGCAGCCTGGCTTGCAACGTCGCGACGTCGTCCCCGTACATCGGCGCACCGAATTGGTGGTTGAGCGTGCGAGCACCGAGCCGGTAGGACGCTTCTTTCAGCGCCCGATAGGTGGCTTCGCCAACGATCCCGTCCACCAGCAGGCCCCGGTGCTGCTGAAATGCGCGGACTGCGTGGTCTAGCTCTTCGTCGAAGAGGTCGAGCGCCACATGCTTTCCGGTAGTGAGGTCTTCGTCGCTGTCGAGATGCCCCAGCGCGGTCAGCGAAGCCCGAATCTCGGTGACCGCTGCGCTGCGGTCACCACAGCGCAGCGCCTCGCCGGCGCCGCGGTGCGGATGCGACATTCAAGGCCTCCGGTGAGCTGGTGTGAACAGCCCTGCCGCTCGTTGACAGGCTTGGCGGTATTGTCGCAGACGCTTGGCGATTTCAAGAAAACGCCAGGCCAATTGCGGCGAGCTCTAGCGAACTATCCGACGTTGGGAACGGCGTCGGAAAGCTCACGCAACAGCGCGGCCTTACCCTTGGCGCCGACGATCCGCTTGACCGGCTGACCGTCCTTGAACAAGATCAACGTAGGGATCGAAACCACCTGAAAATTGCGGGCCGTCTCGGGATTTGCGTCCACATCAAGTTTGGCGACGGTGAGCTGTCCAGCGGTTTCGGCGGCGATCTCCGCCAGCACCGGCGCCACCATCTTGCAGGGTCCGCACCAGGTAGCCCAAAAGTCAACCAGCACAGGCGTATTGCTGCTCAATACGTCGCTTTCGAACGATGCGTCAGATACCTCTACGGGTGCGCCGGTGTTCGTCATTCGTAGTGCTCCAATCAAAGCGTCGCTGCGGCTGGGGTTTCGGTGGTGCTGGTCTGGGTACGCTCGCCGGGCGCTGCATGCTCGGCCAACCACCGCTCAGCGTCGATCGCCGCGCTACAGCCTGTCCCGGCCGCGGTGACCGCTTGCCGGTAGGTGTGGTCGACCAGGTCGCCGGCGGCAAACACCCCATCGAGTGAGGTGTAGGTGGTGTTGTCCTTCACCAGCACGTAGCCCTCGGGGTCCAGGTCGACGGCTCCGCGGACCAATTCGGAGCGCGGATCGTGGCCTATCGCGACGAAGACGCCGGTCACCGCCAGCGTGGATTCCTTGCCGGTGGCGGTGTCGCGTAGCCGCAGACCGGTCACGGTCGTATCGCCCTCGACGGCGACCACGACGCTGTTGGTGCGGAAGTGAATCTTCTCGTTGCTGCGGGCGCGTTCGAGCATGATCTTCGAGGCGCGGAACTCGTCGCGGCGGTGCACCAGCGTCACACTGCGGGCGAACTTGGTGAGGAAGGTCGCCTCCTCCATTGCCGAGTCCCCGCCGCCGATCACCGCGATGTCCTGATCGCGGAAGAAGAAGCCGTCGCAGGTGGCGCACGAACTGACCCCTCGGCCCAGCAGCTCCTGCTCGCCGGGCACGTGTAGATAGCGCGCCGCGGCGCCCATCGCCAGGATGACGGCCCGGGCCTGCAACGTCTCCCCGTCCGCGGTAGTGACCGACTTGACCGGGCCGTCCAGCGACACCGATTCGACGT
>DAIODV010000409.1:606-3391 GCA_036746615.1 Mycobacterium sp. | reverse complement strand
CGGATTCGTCCTCGCCGGTGAGTGCGTTTTCGGCGCGCTGCGATTGGAACAGCACAATCGCGGCGGCGATCAGCGCCATTGCGCTGAACAAGCCGAACAGTGCGTTGAGGAAAACGTGCGGCCGGCCTACGAACGTGCCGGGGTCGGCGACGGCGAAGCCGACCACCCGGTTCACCACATATAAGAGCCGGTCATCGCGGGCCAGCGTGCGGGGAAATGCTTCGACCAGCGACCAGGACAACAGAATCCCGATCGCCCAGCCGGTGAGCAGCACTCCCGCCGCCTTGAACAGCGCACCGGAGCGGACCTTGGCCCAGAACTCTCGGTAGGCCAAGAGCAATAGCAAGAGCGCAGCCAAATGGAAAGCAAGCCCGATGGTCTCGCCGGCCCTCTTCAGCGGGGTGACGTCATCGGCGTTCAGGCCGCCGATGTTCAAGCCGGCGGCCAGCAACAGATTCAGGACCAGTAGCCACCAGGCGATGCGCTTGCGCGCGGTGAGCGCGCCGGCCAGCAACGCCAGCACGAACGACCACGCGAAACTGGTGTCGGGGAAGTTGAAGAGGTAGTCGTTGATGAATTCCCGGGGCACCTTGATGACCCAGCGGACCACCGGCGACACACTGGCGATCAACGACAGCGTGGCGATAACGCCGACCGTCCACCCGGCTGCTGCGGGCACCCAGCGCAGCCGGGAAGTCGACCGGCTCCGCGGGCGAGACGCAGTGAGGGTCACAGACCGCGAGGATATTCGGTCTGGCTATGGAATTTCTATGCCGGGACGGCATGGGATTGCTCCGGTCGGCTGCTCAGCGGCACTGGTGGCTGAGTGCGGCGAAATCACTGCTAAACTGGCATCCGCGACCGTCTCCGGCGATGTCCAGAGACAGCAAGTGGAGTCCCACTCCCACCGTTGGCCAAGAGCGGCTCAGCGGTCCGGTCACCGGCACGCCAGTGGCGTGTCGGTTCTGCATCACGCAGGCGGCTTTAGCCGTTGATCGGTCGGCACCGGGCCCTGCTTACGCAGGGCTTTTTTGCTGATGGTGTGGTGTTTCCACTGCTGAATCTCTTCACGGGCCTGGTGGGCGGTGGCGACGAAAGAAACTCAACCAGGGAGGCCCCATCAGCACTGAGACCCGCGTCAACGAGCGCATCCGCGTACCTGAAGTCCGATTGATCGGCCCAGGAGGGGAGCAGGTAGGCATCGTGCGTATCGAAGATGCCCTCCGCGTCGCCGCGGATGCCGATCTCGACCTTGTCGAGGTTGCGCCGAACGCCAGGCCACCGGTCTGCAAGATCATGGACTACGGCAAGTTCAAGTACGAGGCGGCGCAAAAGGCGCGCGAGTCTCGCAAGAACCAGCAGCAGACCGTCGTCAAAGAACAGAAACTGCGACCCAAGATCGACGATCACGACTATGAGACCAAAAAGGGCCACGTGATCCGATTCCTGGAAGCGGGATCGAAAGTCAAGGTGACCATCATGTTCCGTGGACGTGAGCAGTCGCGGCCCGAGCTGGGCTACCGGCTGTTGCAACGCCTGGGCTCCGATGTCGCCGACTACGGATTCGTCGAGACGTCGGCCAAGCAAGACGGACGCAACATGACGATGGTGTTGGCACCACACCGCGGCGCAAAGACTCGTGCCCGGGCGGCCCAACAGGCCGGTGGCCCCACGCCCCAGCCCGCACCGACCAGCGACACCGAACCATCGCCGAACTAATACAGCAGAACTGAGGACCTAAAGAGATGCCCAAGACCAAGACCCACAGCGGTGCGTCGAAGCGATTCCGCCGCACCGGCACCGGGAAGATCGTGCGTCAGAAGGCCAATCGCAGGCACCTGCTCGAGCACAAGTCGAGCACGCGAACCCGACGGCTGGAGGGGCGTACCGCTGTCTCTGCCAACGACACCAAGCGGGTCAACAAATTGCTTAACGGCTGACCAGCTCCCATAACCAAGGCAGCGGCGTAACACCGATTACGTCCAGACGACGATAGGAACACCCATGGCACGCGTGAAACGGGCGGTCAACGCCCACAAGAAGCGGCGCACGATCCTGAAGGCTTCGAAAGGCTATCGCGGTCAGCGGTCGCGCCTCTACCGCAAAGCCAAAGAGCAGCAACTGCATTCACTGAACTACGCCTTCCGCGACCGCCGCGCGCGCAAGGGCGAGTTCCGCAAGTTGTGGATCTCACGGATCAACGCGGCTGCCCGCGCCAACGACATCACATACAACCGGCTGATCCAGGGGCTCAAGGCCGCCGGTGTCGAGGTCGACCGCAAGAACCTCGCCGAGATCGCCATTAATGACCCGGCGGCGTTCACCGCGCTGGTGGGTGTCGCCCGGGCCGCGCTGCCCGACGACGTCAACGCGCCCTCGGGAGAGGCTGCCTAACCCGGTTCGGCGGTCGAAGGCGCAGCGCCCGGTGCTCACCGAACGATCGGCCCGGGTTGTCGCTGCGGTCAAACTCCATCGGCAAGTCACCAGGCGCAAAACGCAGCGCTTCCTGGTGGAAGGCGCACACTTGGTCGAGGCCGCATCTGCGCGCGGATTGATCCGAGAAGTCTTCGTTACCGAGGCGGCTGCGCAGCGTTACGCCGATCTGCTCGACCTACAAGATGCCCCCGTCAACCTTGTTACTGAGCGCGCCGCAAAAGCCTTGTCGGACACGGTAACTCCGGCCGGTTTGGTGGCGGTATGCGAGCCGCCCAACCCTAGCCTGGATGACGTGCTTGCCGGCGCGCCACAGCTCGTCGCGGTGGGGGTGGAGATCGGCGAGCCAGGC
>DAIODV010000409.1:0-596 GCA_036746615.1 Mycobacterium sp. | reverse complement strand
CCTTGATTCGCATCGCCGACGCGATGGGTGCCGGCGCGGTGATCTTCGGCGGGCACAGCGTCGACCCGTACAACGGTAAATGCCTGCGCGCCTCCGCAGGCAGCATCTTCGCCATCCCGGTCATCGTCGCGCCGGATGTCAGTGCGGCGGTCAGCGCGTTGCAGGCTAACGGGTTGCGGGTATTGGCAACAACTTTGGACGGTGAGGCGTCGCTAGACGATGTTGAGCTTGCCGGACCGACCGCGTGGCTGTTCGGGGCCGAGGCGCACGGCTTGGCGCCTCAGCTGGCTCAGCAAGCCGACAGCCGGGTGGCCATTCCGATGTCAGGTGGCGCGCAAAGCCTCAATGTGGCTGCCGCAGCGACAATTTGCCTGTATCAGAGCGCACGAGCGCAACGGGCGGGCCGGAATTAGGCGGCTTTACCGCGCCCGCGTGCCGGTCGCAGACCGGCCAGCGAGAAGGTGGTGTGCACGAGCGACCCGGCGCGCTCGGCGATTCTCTTGGGCAGCGGGCTGCGGGGCGGGAAGTAATGCATCGGCAGCCCGCGGCGGTCCCGCGGCGGCGCCATAAAGCTCGGCGCCTCGACCAGCGGGGCG
>DAIODV010000408.1:0-3400 GCA_036746615.1 Mycobacterium sp. | reverse complement strand
GACTACACCGACCCCGCGCCGGCGACGACGTTCGCACACCTTGATGCCACCACCGAGCTGTCGCGGTCGGTGTTCTCCAAGGGCATCTTCCCCGCGGTGGACCCGCTGGCGTCCAGCTCCACCATCCTCGACCCCTCGGTCGTCGGTGACGAGCACTACCGGGTGGCGCAGGAAGTGATTCGTATCCTGCAGCGCTACAAGGACCTTCAGGACATCATCGCGATTTTGGGTATCGACGAGCTGTCCGAAGAGGACAAGCAGCAGGTGAACAGGGCGCGACGCATTGAGCGATTCCTCTCGCAGAACATGATGGCTGCCGAGCAGTTCACCGGTCAGCCCGGTTCCACAGTGCCGGTGAAAGAAACCATCGAGGCGTTCGACAAGCTCACCAAGGGCGAGTTCGACCACGTGCCCGAGCAGGCGTTCTTCCTGATCGGCGGTCTCGAAGACCTGGCCAAGAAGGCTGAGACGTTCGGGTTCTAGTCGCAGCGAAAGGTGGTGTGAATGGCGGAATTGAATGTGGAGATCGTCGCTGTCGATCGGAAGATCTGGTCGGGCGAGGCGACGTTCCTCTTCACCCGCACCACTGTTGGCGAGATCGGCATCATGCCAAGGCATATCCCGCTCGTCGCGCAGCTGGTCGACGACGCCATGGTTCGCGTCGAACGCGAGGGCGAGAAGGACTTGCGCATCGCGGTGGATGGCGGTTTCCTGACGGTGACCGAGGAGGGTGTGAGCATCCTCGCCGAATCCGCTGATTTCGAATCGGAGATCAACGAGGCTGCGGCCAAACAAGATTCGGAATCAGACGATCCCCGCGTCGCGGCCAGGGGGCGAGCCAGACTACGCGCTGTCGGCGCGCTCGACTAGCGGGCCGCGGCGATGAGCACGCTCATGATTACCATGGTCGTGCTCGTGGCCGTGTTGGGAATTGCGGTCGTAGCCTTGAGTTATCGCTTGTGGAAGCTGCGACAGGGTGGCACCGCGGCGATCATGCGGGACATCCCCGCCGTTGGAGGCCATGGCTGGCGCCACGGTGTGATCCGCTACCGCGGCGGTGATGCCGCTTTCTACCGACTGTCCAGTGTTCGCCTATGGCCGGATCGTCGGCTCAACAGGCGCGGTGTGGAGATCATTTCGCGGCGATCGCCACGCGGTGACGAGTTCGACATCATGACTGAAGAGATCATTGTGCTGGAACTGCGCGACACGACGCAGGACCGCAGGGAGGGTTATGAAATCGCGCTGGACCGAGGTGCTTTGACCGCTTTCCAGTCGTGGCTGGAGTCACGTCCCTCGCCGCGCGCACGCCGCCGCAGCGTCTGATCTTCGGCGCTACTTCTCGGGCTGGTCGGCCCGCCCGCCGCCCGGCTGCCACAGCACGTCGGCGTCGGGATTGGCCAGTCGGCACAGGATAAACAGCAAGTCGGACAACCGATTCAGATACTTGGCGGGTAACGGGCTGACGTCCGATGGGTGTTGGTCGATCGCGGACCACGCCGAACGCTCGGCGCGGCGGACTGCTGTGCGGGCGACATGCAGCAGCGCCGACAGTGGCGAACCGCCGGGAAGCACAAAGGAGTTGAGTGCAGGCAGGCCCTCGTTGAACTCGTCACACCATGCCTCGAGCCGGTCGATGTATGGCTGCGTGATTCGCAACGGAGGATGCTTGGGGTTCTCCACAACTGGGGTCGAAAGATCCGCGCCGGCATCGAACAGGTCGTTCTGGACTTGCCGTAAGACGTCTGTCAGTTGTTGATTGGGGTGTCCTAGCGCGATCGCAACGCCGATCGCCGAGTTGGCTTCGTCGCAGTCGGCATAGGCCACTAACCGCGCGTCGTTCTTGGAGACCCGCGAGAAATCGCTTAAGCCCGTGGTGCCGTCATCGCCGGTGCGGGTGTAGATGCGGGTCAGGTGTACTGCCATGACTGAAAACCGTACCGCTCGGAACGCCGTGCTGACTGACAGGGCGAAACCGCATCACTAAACTAACCCGGGTGGCCGAGCGTTTCGTTGTGACCGGGGGGAGCCGGTTGTCTGGCGAAGTCGCTGTTGGCGGGGCAAAGAACAGTGTTCTCAAGTTGATGGCTGCAGCCCTTCTTGCCGAAGGCACCAGCACGATCACCAACTGCCCCGACATTCTGGACGTCCCGCTGATGGCGGAGGTCCTGCGGGGTTTGGGCGCCACGGTCGAACTGTCGGGTGCGACCGTGCGCATCACCTCGCCGGACGAGCCGAAGTACGACGCAGACTTTGCCGCCGTCCGCCAGTTCCGGGCCTCGGTCTGTGTACTCGGTCCCCTGGTCGGGAGGTGCAAGCGGGCCAAAGTCGCACTGCCGGGCGGCGACGCCATCGGGTCACGTCCGCTGGATATGCACCAGGCTGGGCTGCGCCAGCTGGGAGCTGTCTGCAATATCGAGCATGGCTGTGTTGTCGCGCAGGCAGATACCTTGCGGGGCGCGGAGATTCAGCTGGAGTTTCCGTCAGTCGGAGCCACCGAGAACATCTTGATGGCCGCGGTGCTGGCAGAAGGCGTCACCACGATTCACAATGCAGCGCGCGAACCAGACGTGGTGGATCTGTGCACGATGTTGAACCAGATGGGTGCTCAGGTTGAGGGCGCGGGCTCGCCGACGATGACGATCACCGGTGTCCCGCGGCTGTACCCGACCGAGCATCGTGTCATCGGCGATCGCATTGTGGCGGCCACCTGGGGCATTGCCGCAGCGATGACTCGCGGCGACATCACCGTGACCGGGATCGATCCAGCGCACCTGCAGGTCGTGCTGCACAAGTTGCACGACGCAGGGGCCACCGTCACCCAGACCGATGACAGTTTCCGGGTAACGCAGTACGAGCGCCCCAAGGCCGTCAACGTCGCAACCTTGCCGTTCCCCGGGTTCCCGACGGATCTGCAGCCGATGGCGATTGGACTGGCGTCGATTGCCGACGGCACATCGATGATTACCGAGAATGTTTTTGAGGCGCGGTTCCGATTTGTTGAGGAAATGATCCGCCTCGGTGCCGACGCCCGCACTGACGGGCACCACGCGGTGGTGCGAGGCCTGCCGCAACTATCGAGTGCACCCGTGTGGTCATCCGACATCCGAGCCGGCGCCGGTTTGGTGCTCGCGGGGCTCGTGGCCGACGGCGATACTGAGGTGCACGACGTCTTTCACATCGACCGCGGCTATCCGCTATTCGTAGAGAACCTGGTGAGTCTCGGAGCGGAGATCGAGCGCGTAGAGTAGTTGGGACATAACGACTCTCACCGATCCTATGCGGAACGGTGCCAGTTTGACCACCCCTGTGCCGCGGAGTATAGTGGCAGGGTTGCCTGTTCACGGGTGTTGTTTGAGAACTCAATAGTGTGTTTGGTGGTTTTGTTTTTGTTGTTGTT
>DAIODV010000407.1:3113-3415 GCA_036746615.1 Mycobacterium sp. | reverse complement strand
GAGCCGCTCCGGGGTGGCCGCCACGTCCAGGATCGACTTCACCCCCGCGCAGACGACGAGCACGCCGGTGCGTGACAGCGTCGTGAGATCCGCTGACTCGTCCCAGCTGTCGCGCGCACCGCGGTGCACACCGCCCAGACCACCGGTGGCAAACACCGCGATGCCCGCGGCGGCCGCCAGATGCGCGGTCGACGCGACCGTCGTCGCGCCATCACCTCCCCGGGCCGCGAGCACCGCGAGATCGCGCACGCTGACCTTGACCACCGAGTCGCCCTCTGCGATGCGCCGCAATGCCGCATCAT
>DAIODV010000407.1:0-3103 GCA_036746615.1 Mycobacterium sp. | reverse complement strand
ATCTCGCGCGCGACGCGCAGGTTGTCCGGACGCGGCAGGCCGTGGCTGATGATAGTGCTCTCTAGCGCGACGACGGGCCGTCCCGCGGCGAGCGCCTCGGAGACCTCGGGATGGATACGCACGGGTTGCACCCTACGACTCTTCCGGGACCTCGATGACCTTGTATGTCGGGTCGAGCATTGATATCTCGCGGTTGCCGCTCTGGTTTGCTTTCCCCGTGACCCGCAACACTTGGCCCGGCTCGATGTCGTCGCCATGCCCGGGCCTAAACGTCACGCGGATCTCGCCGCTCTGGTCCCCGACCACGATCCAGCGAAACGTCTTCTCGTTTTTGGTTTCGTCCTCGATCTGGCTGACTCGACCTTCGACGGTCGCCCGCCGGCCTGGGATCACGCTGTTCACCGGGATCACCGCCGCCGACCGGTCTGGATGTTCGTAGTCGTCCACGGTCCGGTTTTCGCTTCGCAAAACCCGAGCCTCGACCTTCTCGACCTCTTGCGCGATGCGCGTTTCGATCAGATCTGGGAACGCTTCGCGAATCCGGGACTGTACGTCGTAGGGCACGATCGTGGCGGCAGCGTCCGGAATACGGCTGACCGCACGGGAGATCTTGTCCGCGGTCCGGTCATGCAGAAGCCGTCCGAGCACCGGCGCGTAGGTTCTTCGCGGCAACAACACCGTCACGTTGGTGTGCGGATGTTCTTTTTGCGCCTTGACGACCAGCGCGTGCAGCGCCCGGATGATCTGTCGATCCGGGCAGTCCACCACCCGAAGCGGCGTGTCGAGATCGAAGCTGTCCCAGCGGTCTCGCAGTCGCGCGGCATGGGTGGCGTCGACCATGAAATGCACCGCGGTCAAGTCGTCGGCGCGCAACCCTCTCCCGTAGCGCAGCGCCTCCAGCACCGCGAGGTCAAGTGAGTTGACCAAGACAAAAGCGCGATGGCGGGCATATTTGACCAACTCCGGGCGGTCGGTGCGGAACGCCTCGAGGATTGCGGCCTCAGCCCGGTACTCCCGGTTGAGCCGGATCAACCCGGCTACCAGTAAGGGGAAGACGACGACGACCAGCCAAGCCCCCTCGGTGAACTTCGCCACCGCGAAAATGCCGACCACGATCGTCGACAGGATCGCCGCCGACAAGTTGATCACCAACCTGTGCCGCCAGCCCGATTCGCGTTGCGTGAGATGGTGTTTGGTCATTCCGTAGCCGGCCATCGAGAACCCGGTGAACACCCCGATCGCATAGAACGGCACCAGAGCATTGACCGACCCCCCGGTGACCACCAGCAGGGCCACCGACAGCGCGGTCAGCGTGATGATGCCGTTGGAGAACACCAGGCGGTAACCGCGTGTCATGAGTTGACGAGGCAAAAAGCGGTCTTCTGCAACGAAACTGGCCAGCGCCGGGAATCCGTTGAAACTGGTGTTGGCGCCGGTGTACAAGATCGCCGCGGTCGCTACTTGGACAAGTATGTACATACCGTTGCCGATGAACCCGTTGCCGAAGACGGCGCGCGCCACCTGCGAGAGCACCGAGGGGTATTCGTCGAGATACGGTGACGCGTGGGTGGCATAGGTGAGGTAGCCGACCCCGGCCAAGAGGAAGCCCAGGATGCAGGCCATTGCGGTGAGGACTCGCCGCGCGTTGACACTCTGCGGCTTGCGAAAAACGTTGACGGTGTTGGAGATTGCCTCCACCCCGGTCAGCGACGAGCCGCCGTTGGCGAACGCCCGCAGTATCACCAGAATCGTTGCGCCCATCACCAGACCGTTTCCGTGATGGACCGGAACGGTGCCCGCGATGTGGCCCGGATCGTATTGCGGCAACCCAAAGAAGATATGGCGGATAACGCCAGTGACGATCATCAGCCCGACCATGACCACAAAGGAATACGTGGCAATCGCGAACGGCAGCCCGGCTTCCCGCAATCCGCGCAAGTTCAGATAGCAGATGAGCAGCACGACGCCGACCGTGATCTCCAGGCTGTAGGGCCCCAGCGCGGGTAGCGCCGAGGCCACTGCCACCGTGCCCGCCGCCGACTGCACGGCCACCGTCACGATGTAATCGATCAGCAGGGCCGCCGCGGCGACCTGCGCAACCTTCGGTCCAAAGTTCTCCCGCGCCACGATGTAGGAGCCGCCGGCCTTGGTATAGGCCATCACGACCTGCCGGTACGACGCGGCCACGAGCGCCAGGATCAGCAGGATCACGCCCATGATGGGAAGCAGTAAGACGAACGCGGCCAGCCCGGCCTGCGGTAGCAGCTCGGTCAGGATCTGCTCCGGGCCGTAGGCAGTCGACGAAATTGCGTCGGGCGAAAGCGCGCCCAGCGCAACGGGATTCGACAGTCTCTCGCCAGCCAACTCCTCGGTGATCAGCGGCTTACCGAGGAAGATTCGCTTGCACAGGTCTGAGAAAGATAGCGGTACGTCTTGCTCAGCTTCTGCTGTCACGACCACATTTCCTGTCAGTGGTTCGGCGTCGTGCTAGTCGGCTTCGGCGGGCAACATCCCCGTCTCGTCAGCGGTTTCCCGCCTCACCCGCTCGGCCAAAGCGTCGGGGTCCACCCGGGCGATCCGAGATTCGACGTCGTAGGGCACGATGATCGCCGTCGCACCCTGGATACGACTGACGGCGCGGGCCATCTTGTCGGCGGTGCGGTCATGCAACAGCCGTCCCAGCAGCGCCGAATATGTTCGACGCGGCAACAGCACCGTTACCTTGGTGTCGGGGTGTTCCCTCTTCACCGCCAAGACCAACTCCTGTGCAGCGCGGCTCAAATGGCGATCGGGGCAGTCGATCACCTTCAGCCGGGTGTCGTGCTCGAAGTGACGCCAGCGGTCCTGCAACTGCGCGGCATGATCGGCATCGACCACGAAGTGCACCGCGGTCAGCTCGTCGGCTTGCAGCCCCTTGCCGTAGCGCAATGCTTCGACCTCCGCGAGGTCGACCGAATCCACGAAAACGAACACTCGCAGCCGGAGGAACTTGGCCAACTCGGGACGCTCGGTGCGTGACATCTCCAGTACCGAAGCCTCGGCGCTGTACTGCTGGTTGAGCCGGATCAAGCCGTACACCAGGAAGGGGAAGACGACGACGACC
>DAIODV010000406.1:0-3435 GCA_036746615.1 Mycobacterium sp. | reverse complement strand
TGACATCGACGTCGGTGGTGATCGTGTCGAGGTGCCGCGGGCGTAAGGAGTCCCCCAGGCGTGCCCACAGCTCGCGGCGCGGACCGATCGGCATCAGAACCGAATCCATGCCGAGCAACGCGACGCCGCGCAGGATGAACGGCATCACTGTGGTATGCAGCGCGGGGCCGCCAGTCAGTCCGCTGCACGCCACCGCGCCGCCGTAGTCGACGGCGCTGAGCACATCGGCCAGAGTCGCACCGCCCACGCAGTCCACTCCGCCCGCCCAGCGCGCCTTGGCCAGCGGCCGCGGCTTGGCGTCCGGATCCGCGGGCAGCCGACCGATAACCTCCACGGCGCCAAGGTCTTTCAGCCGTTCTTCGGCTTCGGCCTTGCCGCTCGAGGCCACCACGTGAAAGCCGGCGCCAGCGAGCAAGTCAACGCTGATCGAGCCGACGCCGCCGCTCGCACCGGTGACCACGACCGATCCGACGCCGGGTTGCACACCCCAGTCGATCAGCGCCTGCACACTCATCGCCGCAGTGAAGCCGGCGGTGCCGATCGCGGCGGCATCACGTCCGCTCAATCCGTCGAGTCGCACAATCTGATCAGCGGGCAGGCGGGCGTATTCGGCATAGCCGCCGTGGTGCCCGGTGCCGATCTGGTACCCGTGCGCGACGACCGTGTCGCCGACCGTGAAGTCGGGTGACTGCGATTCGACGACCTCGCCAGCCACATCGATGCCTGGTACGACGGGGTAGTCGCGCACCACCCCGCCGCCAGGCGTCAGCGCCAGCGCGTCCTTGAAGTTGACGCTGGAATACAGCACCCGGATCGTCACGTCACCGGGCGGTAGGTCGTCGAGGCGGAGGGTCTTTACCGTTGCGGTGATCTGGTCGCCGTCTTGTTGCGCGACGAGCGCGTGAAACGTGTCCATCCCTCGACGCTAACCGCGGCGCGGCTGACGTTGAAGCTCCTGGGCCAGCCCGTCGATGATCAGCTCGAGTCCGAACGCAAACTCCTCGTCCAACGGAACTGGAAGGCTGTCGGCGACTTTGACGGTGGCGGGGAACTGGTCCGGGTCCAGATCGTGGAAGACTTGCGCGAGGCGGGCGTTGTCACTGGCAGTGGGAAGGCTCGCGAGTTGGATGGCAAAGCCGAGGATGTAGCGGGCCAACGTCGCGTAGGACCGGGCCGCGAGCGCGGGCGGGAATCCATTGTCAAGCAAGAGCGCGATCATTCGTTCCCGGGCAGCCATGGCGTTCGGACCGATCGGCACGTCCTCGGCCAGTAGCGGTGCGACGTTCGGGTGCTGGCGTAGCGCCTCAAACATGGTGCGGGCGAGGGTTTTACATGCGCGCGGCCACGGCATGTTGTGCAACTGTGCATCGTCGATCTCGACGGATCCCGACACCAGGTCAACGACTTGGGCGATGAGGTCCGCCCGGCTGGTGAAGTGCCGATACAGCGTTGCGGTCCCGGATTCCAGCCGCTGCGCCAAAGTTCGCATCGACAGCGCGTCGGCCCCTTCGTCGTCGACGATCTGCAGCGCCGTCGTGATGATCCGTTCCACGGGGATGGGTGGGCGGCCGGGGGAGCGTTGCGTCACCGGGCCAGTATGGCGGCGCTTGACAACGATCGCAATAACGGCAACACTGTATCCATTATGTTGCTACCACTTGCCACCGAACCATTCACAGCTCCCACCGACCGCGACATGTTGCCTTCCGAGCGGCGGACGTTCGTGCGCACTCATCGCACCTGCGTGTTCGGTTACCGCCGGAAAAGTGACGGCCCCGGTATGTCGATCGTGTACTACATCCCGACCGACGACGATGAGCTGCTGGTGTCCACGATGGCAGGCCGTGGCAAAGCTCGGGTCATCGCACGCGACGGCAAAGTGAGTCTCTGTGTGCTCGACGAGCGGTGGCCCTTCGCGTATTTGCAGGTTTATGCGGACGCGGTGATCGACGATGACCCGGAACTGGTCTGCGATGTCATGATGGCGGTCGCGGGACGGATGTCGGGCCAGGCGCTTCCCGACGAAGCCCGCGCATACGTGGACGCCATGCGTGTTGAAGAGCAACGTGTTGTGGTCCGTTGCCGGCCGTACGAGACTTTTGCCCAGCCGCCGCGGCATCTGCATCGCAACGATCAGGAAGAGCGGATCACGCACTGGGTGTCGGGCACGGTGCCCTGGAATGCGCCGGACCCGGCCTGAATCCGATGGCCAGCATTCTGCTGCGGGGAGCGACGGTGATCACCATGTCGCCGGAACGGCCCGACGCAGAGCGCGTCGATCTCCTGATCGAGGACGACCGGATCAGTGACATCGGCGAACTCGACCGACCGCATGCGGAAACCGTTGATCTGTCGGGCCGCATCGTCATCCCGGGTCTGGTGAACGCGCACCTGCACACGTGGCAGGGCGCGTTGAGTTTCGTGGGCGCCGACTGGACACTGCTGGAATACCTGCAGCACACGCATAACGACATTGCGCCTCATTACACTCCTGACGACGTCTACATCGGCAATCTCGCGGGCGCTCTGAATCAGATCAACTGCGGTACAACCACACTCGGCGACTGGTGTCACAACAATCCGACGCCAGAGCACACTGACGCGGCAGTCGAAGCACTTCAGAAATCCGGAATCCGCGCTGTCTTCTTGCATGGCACGCCAAGTCGAGATCCCGATGCCGCGCATCCGCTGGACGAGGTTGACCGACTGCTCGCCAGGCCGAGGCTCACGATCGGCATGGCGATCGGCGGACCGCAATTCTCGACACCCGATGTGGCAGTGGCTGATATGCGTGCTGCCGAAGAACGAGGACTCGTCGCTTCGATGCATCAGAGCGGCGGTGAGCCCTCGCCCGCTTGGGCAGCCGTGCACGCCGCGGGACTGTTCGGGCCGTGCACCAACGTGGTGCACGGCGCGGGTATGACCGACGATTGGGTCAAGACGTTGGTCGACGACGGCGTCACCTTTACGACCACGCCGGAAAACGAACTCAGTCACGGCCATTGCGCGCCGATCACTGGACGACTCCTGTGGCTTGGGATAGCACCGTCGCTCGGCACAGACACTGCAACCGCGGTGTCTGGCGAAATCCTCACGGCCGCAAGGATCGCGCTGGCCCACCAGCGTGGCGTCGACCACGAACGCCATCGGCGTGAGACGGGAATGATGTTGGGGACCGCGTCTGTGACAAGCAAACAGGCGTTGTCATGGGCCACCGTCGAGGGAGCCAGAGCTCTGGGCCTGACCGATACCGTCGGCCGACTTGAGCCAGGCATGCAGGCCGACCTGGTCGTCATCGATGCTCGCGCGCTGAATCTTTGGCCGGCGCACGACCCGGTCGCCGCGGCACTGCACGCCAGCCTTGCCAACATCGAGGCGGTGATGATCGCAGGCCGGTGGCGCAAACGCGGGCACTCCGTGGTCGACGTAGACCTC
>DAIODV010000405.1:0-3482 GCA_036746615.1 Mycobacterium sp. | reverse complement strand
GCAGTCCCGGCGGTTGCGTGCCGGTGGTGATCTGCTCGGCCAACAGCCGACCCGTCGCCGGGCCCTGCTTCATGCCCCACATGCCGTGCCCGCCCGCGACGAAGATGCGGTTCTCGACAACCGGCCCCACCAGTGGACGCCCGTCGGGACTCAATGGGCGCGGCCCCCCCCATGCCCCGTCGCGCCCCCCCCAGCGACCCCGGTAAAAGAGCGGCCCCGCCGAATCGACGATGGCATCAAAAACGGCTGCCGACGCAGGGTATTCGGGACGACGCAACTCCATCATGCTGGTGACCCTTAGCTTCCCGTTCAACGGCGTGCAGGCCACCCGCACATCCGGAAGATAAATCGGCCCGGAAACCGGACGCTCCACCGGCACCGTGAAGGAGTAGCCGCGCCCTGCCTGGACCGGCACCCGGACCCAACGCTTGACGAGGCCGGGTAACCATGCGCCGGTCGCGATCACTGCGACGTCAGCCGTCAACGCCGGCCCAGTGTGGGGATGGACAGCGACGCCATCCCCGACGGCGCGCACGTCGGCCACGTCGATGATCTGCAGCGCCGCGCCCCGTTCGACGACCGAGCGGCCCAACGCCTGCACGAACCGTCCCGGGTCGACGAACCGCTGACCGTCGATGCGGACACCAACCGTCACGGAGCTCGAGGCCAGCGGCACCTGTTCACGCAACGCCGGACCCGTCAACTCCGTGGCAGAGCTGGGCTGGCCGGCATCCTCTAGACGCTGCAGCTCTTCCAGCAGGTGTTCGGCGTCTGCCGAACTGCGGAACACCGCGGTGATCGGCGCGGCGGTGATCGGTGCGTCCACACCGTTGGACACCAACTCGTCGTAAGCTGCCATGCAATCGTGGTTGAGCGCCAAGTTCGCCCGCACCGCCCGCCGCCACGAAGACTCTCGGCAGTTCATCGCGAACCGCAGCAAGAATCTCCACAGGACCGGATCGATGCTTGGTGAAATCCGCACGGGCGCAGTGCGATTCGACAATGACCGCAATGCGTATCGCAGGGTTCGCGGGTCGTTGAGCGGGATGCTCAGCGCCGGAGCGATCCATCCGGCGTTACCCCACGAGGCGCCCGCCGCGACGCCGGTGCGATCGACCACCGTCACGGAGACACCGCGCTCTTGCAGAAACCATGCCGTCGACAACCCCACGATGCCGGCACCGACCACGATCGCCGATCGCGGCTCAACCATCGAGAACCTCCTCGACGCTGCTCAGGCGAGCTCCGATGGCCCCCCGGTTTCCCACGCATCGGACGCCGGCTGGCCCACTATCCGTGTTTCCGGGGCGAATATCCAGACCACCCCCGCGGCCAGCAGGACGATCGCGCTGATCGAAAATCCCCATTCGAAGCTCAGGTGCTCGGCGATCTCGGTCACCGTCATCGAGCCGACGATGGCACCCAGATCGACCATCATCTGAAACGTCGACACCGCCGTGCCTGTACGTGCCGAGCTGCCAAGGATGTCGGCGATGGCGGCCTGTTGCGGTGAAGCGGCGATGCCCGACGCCGCGCCGCCGACGAACGCGGCAATGAGGAAGGCGGGCACCGACGACGATGCGCCCAACCAGATCGTCGCCGCCGCGCAACCAAACATCCCGCCGATGAGCAGAGTGCGCCGGCCGATCCGGTCAGACAGATCGCCACTGGGCAGTGCTACCACGAGGTTGCCGAGCGCGAAAAATCCCAGAGCCAAACCCGTCATCCGTGGTCCGCGGTGCAGCACGTCGGAGATGAACAGAGGGACCACGGCCATCCGAATTCCGAATACTGCCCAGCCAGTCGCGAAATTCGACAGTAGCGACGCGCGGTATGCGCGGTGCCGGAGCGCGGCGCGAACCGTCACAGCCGGGGCGGTGTGCTCGGCGGGTGACCCCAGCGTCGACCGACGCAAGGTATAGAACACGACGATCGTCGTAAGGAGCACCGCCACGCCGTAGATCAGAAACGGCGCTCTGAGCCCCAAACCCGCCGTGAGACTGCCTAGCAGCGGGCCGGCGGCCGCGCCGACCAGAAACGATGTGGCGAACAGGCCGGCAACCCGGCCGCGCGCGTCGGGCGGGCTGATCCGGATCATCAGGCCCAGTGCGGAGATGAAGAACATCGTCGACCCGATGCCGCCGATCGCGCGAAGTGTCAGCAGCTGCCAATAGTTCTGGACGAACGCGCAGATGCCGGTAGACACCGACACGATCAGCAAGCCGCTCAGGTATACCCACTGTTCCCCCACCCGCTGGACGAGCAGCCCGGTGGGCGGCGCGGAGAACAACCGCATTACCGAAAAGACCGTGATCGCGAACGTCACCGCACTCATGCTGACCCCGAAGGTGCGCGTGAATGCCGGCAGCACCGGCGACACCACGCCGTAGCCAAGCGCGGCCACCGCATTGGCCCCGATGAGCACCCACGCTTCGCTCGGCAACCTCGTGGATTTGCGACTCCGACCGCTGAAGAGGGCGCGTCGAGTGGCGAGGGTCACCCGATGACTTTATCCACAACCTCCTGGGCTGCTTGCTGGACCTCGGCTAAATGTTCCGCGCCGCGGAACGACTCGGCGTAGATCTTGTATACGTCTTCGGTGCCCGACGGGCGTGCGGCGAACCAGGCGTTGGCGGTGGTCACCTTCAATCCGCCCAGCGGCGCGTCGTTGCCGGGCGCGGTAGTCAGCTTGGCGGTGATCTGCTCGCCGGCCAACTCGGTGGCGCTGACTTGGTCTGCTGACAGCTTCGCCAGCCGCGACTTCTGCTCGCGGTCAGCGGGCGCGTCGATCCGCGCATAGGTTGGGGCGCCGTACTTTTCGGTCAGTTGCTGGTAGCGCTGCGACGGCGATTTGCCGGTCACCGCCAAGATTTCGGCGGCCAGCAACGCCAGAATGATGCCGTCCTTATCCGTGGTCCAGACCGATCCATCACGCCGCAGGAACGACGCTCCCGCCGACTCTTCCCCGCCGAAGCCAATCGTTCCGCCGATCAGTCCGTCGACGAACCATTTGAACCCGACCGGAACTTCGACGAGCTTGCGGCCGATCCCGGCAACGACTCGGTCGATGATCGACGAGCTGACCGCCGTCTTGCCGACGGCGATGCCTTCTGGCCACGACGGCCGGTGGGTGTAGAGGTAGTCGATGGCCACCGACAGATAGTGATTCGGGTTCAGTAGCCCGCCGTCGGGAGTCACGATGCCGTGCCGGTCCGAGTCGGCGTCGTTGCCGGTGGCGATCTGATAGTGGTCGCGGTTGGCGATCAGCGATGCCATCGCATCCGGCGAGCTGCAATCCATCCGGATCTTGCCATCATGGTCGAGCGTCATGAATCGCCACGTCGCGTCGACCAGTGGATTGACCACGGTCAGATCCAGCCGGTGCCGCTCGGCGATCGCACCCCAGTAGTCGACGCTGGCCCCACCGAGTGGGTCGGCGCCGATCCGAACTCCGGCCTTGCGGATGATGTCGACGTCGACGA
>DAIODV010000404.1:0-3496 GCA_036746615.1 Mycobacterium sp. | reverse complement strand
TGCGCAACGGATGTCGGCGGGCAGGGGGATCTTGCACTCCGAACGTAACGATTCCATCAGCGATCCGGTGCGCTTTGTACAGATGTGGGTGCAGCCCGATGTGTCGGGCATCCCGCCAAGCTACCAGCAGCACGAGATCGGCGACGAGCTGCTCGACGGCCGCCTGGTGACGATCGCCTCGGGCATGCCCGGTCACGACGCCGCAATCACGATTCATAACCGGTCGGCGGCCTTGCACGGCGCCCGCCTAAAACGGGGCGACAGCGTAGAGCTGCCTGCGGCGCCATATCTGCACCTGTTCGTCGCGCGCGGACGGCTGAACATGCCGACCACCGAAACCGAAGCTGAGCTGAACGAGGGCGATGCGGTGCGTTTCACCGCCACGGACGGCGTCCGGGTCACAGCTTTACAGGCCTGCGAAATTCTGGTTTGGGAAATGCACGCGGCACTCGGCGGTTAACGCACAATCGGCGCAATCGGCGTCATAGGGTGGGCCGGACGAACAGGAGTCCGCAATGTCTGAATCCCAGCCACGTCACGCCGCACCCGACGCCGACGCGGCCGACGTGCCGCCGCACCCAGATGATGTCGCCGAATCCAGCCTGGTCAACCCGAAAGTGACGCGGACGGTGCGGTTCTGGATCGTTCCGATCGTCGTCACCTTGGTCGTATTGGCGGCGCTGGCGGCGTTCTACCTCGGCGGAATCCTGCGGCCGATGACCAACCTGCACCACTTCCCGATCGCTGTGGTGAACGAGGATGCCGGACCTACCGGCGCACAGGTGGTCAAGGGATTGCTCTCCGGTTTTGAGAAAGACGACGCGTACGACGTCCGCGTGCTGAACCACGACAGCGCCAAGCACCAATTGGACACCGCACAGATTTACGGCGTTGCGGTGATACCGCCCAACTTCTCGTCCAAGCTGCAAGCCTATGCGAAAAGCGCGCTGACCCCGGGGCGTGTCGAGCGGCCCATGATTCTCGTGTCGACGAACCCGCGAGCAGGCACCCTGGGCGCCAGTATCGCCAATCAAACACTCACGCGTGCCATCACGATGGTGGATCACCGCGTGGGCGAACGGCTTTCGCAAGAAGTTGCGCAGCAAGCCGGCCGGGGCCCGCTGCCCGCTGCGGTGACACTGATGCTGCTAAATCCGATCGAAGTCCAGCCCGCGGTGCACAATGCGCTTCCGGACGGTACAGGCAATGGGCTATCGGCTTTCTACTATTCACTGTTGCTGCTGTTGGCCGGCTTCACCGGCAGCATCGTGGTCAGCATGCTGGTGGACTCGATGCTCGGCTTTGTGCCAGCCGAATTCGGGCCGGTGTACCGATTCGCCGAACAGGTGAAGATCTCGCGATTCCGCACTCTGCTGATCAAATGGGCGTTGATGGTGGTGCTGGCGTTGCTGACGTCGGCTGTCTACATGTTGATCGCGTCGCGGTTGGGTATGCCCATCCAGCAGACCTTGCCGTTGTGGCTCTTCGGCGTATTCGCAATCGCCGCAGTGGGCATCACGTCCACGTCCCTGATCGCCGTTCTGGGCACACTTGGGCTGCTGGTGAGCATGTTTGTGTTCGTAATCCTCGGGTTGCCGTCAGCCGGCGCCACGGTGCCGTTGGAGGCAGCACCGCGGTTCTTCAGCTGGCTGGCGACATTCGAACCGATGCACCAGGTGTTCCTGGGAGCGCGGTCGCTGCTGTACTTCGGCGGTCAAGCCGACGCCGGATTGTCACAAGCACTGGCGATGACGACGGTGGGCCTCGTCATCGGGCTGCTGCTGGGCGGCATCGTCACCTGGATCTATGACCGCCGCGGTTATCACCGGATTCCGGCGGGGTTCCAGGCGTCGACGAAGCTGTCGCCCGCCGAGGTCACGAGCGCGCCCGAATAGCCAACGGCCGAACGTAATTCGACCGCGGCTAAACCGTCACGAGACTGTTATGCGAGTTTGCGGCGTTATGACTGCGGTTGATGTTGTGCTGGTTGTACCAACTTTCGTGCCGAAAGGGCAACCGTGCCGCCTCTCGTCGCCGCCATCCGGCGCGTCGCAGCCTGCTGCGCCGCGTTAACGCTGTGCCTGGCGCTGGCGACCAGTACCGGCCAACCGGCCGCACGTGCCGAGGCCCGCGATCTGTTGGCCAATGCCATTGCCAATACCCAAGGTTCCTACCTGGTGTACAACTTCGGCGGTGGGCATCCGGCGCCGATGCTCAACGCCGGCGGGAGCTGGTACGACGGGACGAGCGGTGGCCATCTGATGATCATCAAGGGTGCCTCGCAACGGCTTTCACCCCATCTGCTGGTGGATAGCCATCGCGGCTATCAGGCACGCTGTGAAAGCAATCCCGGTGCGCGCACCAGCGACGGGTTGATGCAAGCCTCGGAGACCTACGCTCCCGTGCAGGCCTGGCAGATGATGGGCCAGCCGACAATCGCCATCAACGCCAACTTCTTCGACATCCGCGGGCAGAAGGGTGGTTCGTGGCGCTCGACGAACTGTAGTTCCCCGCTGGGCGCCTACGTCGACAACACCAACGGTCAGGGCCATGCCAACCAGGCGGTCACGGGCACGATTCCGTATGCGGGCAAGCAGGGTCTGTCCGGCGGCAGCGAAAATTGGAGCGCGTTGGCGACCATGATTCTGCCGACCCACGGTGCGCCATCGATCGTGTGGCCCAAGGGCGGCAGGGACGGCCACGACTACGACGCCGCAACCCCGCTCGTCACCGGGTTGGTCGACCGGGGTGAGTCATTCGTCGCGGTGAGCGGGCTCGGGCTGTTATCCCCGGGCTTTACCGGGCAACTCCACGACGGCGGACCCAGCGCCGCGCGCACGGCTCTGGCCTACTCGAAGTCCAGAGACGAGATGTACGTGTTCCAAGGCGGCAGCTACACGCCGGACAACATCCAGGACCTGTTTCGTGGGTTGGGCAGCGACACGGCTGTCTTGCTCGACGGCGGTGGGTCGTCGGCAATCGTGCTGCGCCGCGACACCGGCGGCATGTGGGCCGGGGCCGGGGTGCCGAAAGGGAATTGCGATACCCGCCAGGTACTTTGCGACTCGCATGAGCGCTCGCTTCCCAGCTGGCTGGCGTTCAACTAGCTTCGACGGCCGCGCGCTCGGGCCCGAACCGGAAGATCAGCAGGCTCACCGCAACCACGGCCGCGGCCAGCGCGATCACCGGGGCAACGGCGAATCGTGACACCGTGGCCCCGACGACAGCACCGCCGCACATCGCGAAAATCACGCTGTAGCGCAGCTTTTCGCGTTGGCCGCTGCCGCCGGCCAACCTGCTGTCGACACCGATACCGACCACTGTCGAGGTAAGTACGGTGGTGCTCAGCTCCTGGATGCCGAACTGGCGTGCCGTCGCATTCTGCACGCCGAATGTCGTTGCCAGACCGCAGATCAGGAACAGCTTGGTGTTGGCGTGGTAGCTCAGGACGCCCACGCCGGCGAAGCGATGTTGTCTCGCCCCCAGCTTGTGGGCG
>DAIODV010000403.1:0-3502 GCA_036746615.1 Mycobacterium sp. | reverse complement strand
ACGGGTTCATGGTGCCCGGGTCGACGTTGAGGTAGGGGTCGAGCTTCTGCATCGTCACCTGCAGCCCGCGCGCGGTCAGCAACTGCCCCAGGCTGCTGGCGGTCAGTCCCTTGCCCAGAGACGAAACGACGCCACCGCTGACGAAGAGGTGCTTGGTGGCGGTCTGCGGATGCTTGCGCAATGTAGCGACCTCCGTGAATACGGCGCAGGGCTGGGGCCTGCCGACCCACGGAAACCCACCCTAACATCAGCGCCGCCGCCGCGTCGCTGACACGCCCGGGGGCCGTCTACTACCCGACGGTGAGGCCGGTCGCGCCATGACCAGTGCCGTACTGACCGGCGCGCCCGCCGTTGATCAGGTCGGCTATCCCGAGGACCGCGGTGATCCGCCCGGACTCGGCGTTCACGTCGTCGACGGTGCTGATCGCCGACGTCACCGCGGCATCGGCGCGGGCGACGGCGACGGCCGCCGTTCCACCCGATGAGCCGTCGCGCCCGGCCAGCAGCACACCCGAGCCGTGCGGGGCGAGTGCCGCGGCGAACCGGGCCACGCTGACGCCTTGATTACCGGCGTCGTCGCCGAGTCCCCCGCCGGTGATGACCACCGCGGTATTGGCCGCGCCGATGTGCTGGTTCCCGTAGCCGATAAAACCGGTGTCACGCAGCGCGGCCAACACGGTATCGCGCTGCGTGTCGTCGACGGTCGAAACGGCCGGGTCCCGGTTGATCAGCAGCGCGATACCCAACAGGTCGCCGGCCTGCGAGCCTTCGTCGACGAGTTTGGTGCTCAGCTGTGCGCCGGCGGGCAGGATCGACGAGTTGACCACTGAGCGCAGCTTCTCTGCCGAGTTGGCGTCGACGAACTCCTGGGTCAACGACACCGTGCCGGTCACGGCCCCGCCGGATTGTCCGATGATCCTCGACACCGCATCGACGTCGTCATTGTTCGCATCCGGGGTGCGGAAAACGATCACCGACTTGCCGTTTAGCGCGTCATGCACCATCCGGCCCGCCATCTGTGTGTCGAAAGCGTCTGCGGTGCTGATCTTTTCGTTCAGCGCCTTCTTCTGGTCGTTGAGTGTGTTGATCTGGCCGTGCAAATCCTTCGATTCGTCACGTAATCCGGACAGCAGGTTGTTCGACAGGACACCTGAGCCCAGCACGACACCGACCGCCAGCGCCAGGAACACGGCGGCCAGTGAAATTGCATGCTGGCGTAGCGATATCACATCTATACCTGTCCTAGTGGACCCAGTGCTGCACCCATGCAGACAGCTGGTGCCAGTACTGGACGGCCCAATGCAGCACCAGGGTGTCGGTGCGCGACACCCACAGCGCAACGATGACGGCGATCAGCATCGTCAAGATCAAGAGTGCGATCGCGCCGGCGGAAATTCGGTTGTGGTACAAGGTCGCAACCGCCTTGGCGTCCACCACCTTCTCCCCCACGCGCAGCCGGGTGAGGAAGGTCGACGGGTTGCTCTGCTGACGCGACCGGTCGAAGAACGTCTCGATGTTGGCGCTGTGCCCGGCGGTGACCAGCAACGCGGCGCCATGGTGGTCGGCGAGCAGCAGCGCCAAGTCGGTGGGAGAACCCGCAGCGGGGAACGTCATCGCGCCGACGCCCAGATCCTGGATACGCTCCAGGCCCGGTGCATGACCGTCGGCGTCGGCCGGTAACACGACCTGAGCGCCGCACTTGAGCACATCGGTGCTCAGCTCATTCGGGTCGCCGACGATCAGTTGCGGTCGATATCCCGCCTTGCGCAACACTTCCGCGCCGGTGCCCACACCGATCAGAACAGGTTGGTACTCCTTGATGAACGGCTTGAGGCGCTTGAGGTCATCGGCGGCGTGGTCCTCGTCGGCGACGATCACGACATGACGGCGACGGAGCTCGACGTCGACGTCGGGGATGCCGATCCCGTCGATCAGCAGCGGGCTTTCGCTTCGGATGAACTCGATCGTGTTGCCCGCGAACGCCTCCAAATGGGCGACCAGCCCACTCTTGGCCTCTTGCATCAGTTCGGCGATTTCCTGGTCGGTGCGCTCGGTGCCGCGGATCAACCGACGGTCGCCGGAGTACACCCCGCCGTTGAACAACCTGACTTTGGCGCCGTCTTTGATCTTCTTGAAGACCTCGGGCCCGGTCTCGTCGATCAGCGTGACCCCATTGGCCACCAGCACTTCTGGACCCAGGTTGGGGTATCGGCCCGACACCGACGGGGAGGCGTTGACCACTGCGGCGATCTCGGCGTCGACGAGCGCATCGGCGGTGATCCGATCCAGGTCGAGCACGTCGAGGACCACGATGTCGCCGGGGCATACCCGACGCAGCAGTCGGTCGATGTCGCGGTCGACCCGGGCAGTGCCGACAACACCCGGCCGCTGGCCGCCAGAACGAGACAGAAGCGCAGTCATCCTCGTGGTCACACTCATGGAGGCGATTCTGTCGGGGAAGGTAAGCCCGGAGGTGGAGGCGCGCCGTAACAACAGCCTCAGAAGTTATATCTTGTCACATCCGTCACACAATTGATGGTCGTCATTAGGTCGCAATCCGGTCACAGTCTGCGGCCTCGAGCAGCTCCCGCGCATGGGCGCGCGCCGTGTCAGACTCACCGAGCCCGGCCAGCATCCTGGCCAACTCGGCAACCCGGTCGTCGCCGTCGAGTCGCCGCACCCCGCTGGCACCGTTTTTCCCCGTGCTCTCGACCATGAGATGGACATCGGCGTAGGCCGCGACTTGCGGCAGATGCGTGACCACGATGACTTGGCGGTTGCGTGCCAATCGCGCCAGTCGCCGCCCGATCTGCACCGCCGCCCGACCGCCCACGCCGGCGTCGACTTCGTCGAACACCATTGTGGTGCCGGTCATTGATGCTGCCAGCACCACTTCCAGGGCCAGCATCACCCGCGACAACTCGCCGCCGGATGCACTTTTCGACAGCGGCAGCACCGTGGTCTTGCGATGCGCGGTGAAACCGAACTCGACCTGATCGACGCCATCTCCACCGGCGTGGGCCCGTGCGCCCGAGGGCAGCGTCAGCGCGGCAGGGTCGTCACCACCGGCCGGCATGGTGGTGACAGTGATCGTGAATTCGGCGTCGGACATCGCCAGGCCAGACAGTTCGGCAGTGACTTCCTTGGCCAGCCGCTTCGCTGCTTGGCTGCGCGCCTTGCTGAGTTCGGTTGCGGCCGAGCCTAATTGGGTCGCCAGTTCGTCGACACGTTGTTGCAGGCCGGCCAGTGCCTCTTCGGAAACATCCAAATGGGCCAGCCGATCACGTGATTCGCTGGCCCACGCCAGCACGCCATCGATGTCGGCGGCGTATTTGCGGGTGAGCGTGCGCAGTTCGGCTTGCCGGGCCAGCTTGGTGTCTAAAGTGCTTGCATCGGCGGGTAATTCGCCCAAGTAGTCGCCGAGTTCACCCGCGGCATCGGCGTCACCATGCTGCTCGCGTTCATCGCGTTCGGCGCTCTAGGGTTGAGCGCTGCGGATGCA
>DAIODV010000402.1:988-3537 GCA_036746615.1 Mycobacterium sp. | reverse complement strand
AGAAGCACTGCTTCGACATTCCCATGTGCTGGTCGTTTCGTTCGTTGTTCGACTCGATAGATGGCTTCGACCAACTTGCCGAGAAGTTCCACGTTCTTTCGGGCGATATCGGGCGCACGGCCGCAGCATCCCAGGAGCTCGACAAGCTCATCCCGATCATGCTCGGAACGCTCAAAACGACTCACGGCCTGACGCTGACCATGTATCAGACGTTCCACGCGATGATCAACCAGATGGAGGCCATGAGCAATACGTCGATCGTCATGGGCCAAAGTTTTGACGCCTCACAGAACGACGACTTCTTCTACCTTCCGCCTGAGGCGTTCAGCAACCCGGAATTCATTCGCGGCGTAAAGATGTTCTTCTCCCCCGACGGAAAGTCGGTGCGGTTCTTCATCACTCACCAGGGTGACCCGATGACGCCCGAGGGTATCTCGCGGGTGTCCGCGGAACGGACCGCGGCGCAGGAAGGACTCAAGCAGTCCTCGTTGTCCGACGCCCGGGTGTATCTCGGCGGCACCGCAGCGACCTTCCGCGACATGGCCGACGGTGAGAAGTACGACCTGATGATCGCGGTGGTTTCGGCATTGACGCTGATCTTCATGATCATGCTGCTGCTCACCCGCAGCGTGGTCGCTGCGCTGGTCATTGTCGGCACGGCGAGTAGTTCGATCGCCGCGTCATTTGGGCTGTCGGTGTTGATTTGGCAGGACCTGTTCGGGCAGCACATTCACTGGATCGTTGCAGCGCTTTCGGTGATCATCTTGTTGGCCGTCGGCTCCGACTACAACCTGTTGCTGGTCTCCCGGTTCAGAGAAGAGATTCATGCCGGACTCAAGACCGGATACATCCGGTCGATGGCGGGCAGCGGCGCGGTGGTGACGTCGGCGGGGCTGGTATTCGCCTTCACGATGGCCGCGATGCTGGGCAGCGATTTGACGGTGTTGGGCCAGTTCGGCTCGACGGTGTGCATCGGCCTGCTGCTCGACACGCTGGTGGTGCGCACGCTGTTCATGCCGTCGCTCGCAACGATGTTGGGCCGCTGGTTCTGGTGGCCGCAAGTCGTGCACCCGCGCGGTGATCACGCCAAGCCAAAGGCTCCTGCGCCGGTGCCACCGGTCGAGGAGGACAACACCGCGCCGTTGGCGGTGCAGGCCCAGCGTTAAAGGCGCTACTCGGCTACCTCGACGCACACCGCAAGCGCGCCGGCGCCGACGTGCAGCGCCAGTACCGGGCCCAGGTCGGTGACGACGGCGGGTCGACCCGTTGGCAGCCGCGCCGCCAATGCATCGACCAGATCGGCGGCTCCCTCGGGGTTCGCGACATGATGCACCGCGATTTCGGCTGAACGCTCCCCGACGATTTCACATACCCGGTCGATCATCGTCGCGACCGCCTTACTGGCGGTCCGGACCCGTTGCGCCAGAACCAGTTTGCCGTCGTCGATGCGTAGCAGCGGCTTGAGCGCCAGCTTGGTGCCGAGCCAGGCTCCGGCGCCGCCGATCCGCCCGCTGCGTCGCAAGTTATCCAGTTGGTGCACGACGATGAACCCGTGATTGCGGCCCACCGCCGCGGTTGCCGATTCCGCGACCCTATCCAGATCGGCCCCGCCGGCGGCTGCCCGCGCGGCGGCCAACGCCACGAAACCGGTATTCATCGCGGTCGACTTCGAATCGATCACCCGGATCGTCGGACCGATGTCGGCGGCAGTGGTTTCGGCGGCGCAAAAGGTCCCCGACAGGGCCGCCGAAAGGTGCACTGCCACTACGCCATCGCCGCCGCTGTCGGTCAGCGCCCGCCGGTATACCTCGCTCAGTTCTGCGGGCGTGGCTGCCGCGGTGGTGGCCTCCCCGAAGTCGTGGATGTCATCGGGAACGTCGTCGACGCCGTCACGCAGGTCAAGGTCGTCGACCAGGATGTGCAAGGGCACCTGCCGAATTTCCCACTGCCGGCGCAGATCTTCGGGAAGACGCGCCGACGAGTCGGTGACCACTACGACAGACATGTGAGCTCAGCCGCGCTGCGTGTCGTTTGGCACGCCGGCTTCGGCCAGCGCCTTGAGCATCAACTCCGCAACCGCCTGGTGTGCCTCAAAGTTCCAATGGATACCGTCGGGGTTGCCGCGGCCACTCATAACATGTTCGGCGACGGCGGATTTCAGGTCAACGAGCGGAATGTCATGTTGCTGCGCCCATTGGGTGATCGCCCCGACCGTGCCTGGGCGGCCATGGTGAGCCTTTCCGTAAGTCTCGGCGATGTGCACCGACGGCAGTGACGCCACGATCGGGATGCCGGGCCGGTTGAAATCGATTGCGCCGCGGGTCAGTTCGAGGTACTCCGCCGACAGGTGCGGCGGTAGTGCCGCTCTGGCCACTCCCGACAGCCGCGGCTGTACCCAGCCGTAGCCGTCGCGGACCCATCGTCGCAGCCACGGCGGTCGCACGTACCGGATCAGTTCACGCAACGCCGTCGGCAACGGTGACGGCAGTGAATCCATCCCGCCCGTCGCGAAGATCACCGCTCCGGCGCGTGGCAGCGCCGCCCAGGCT
>DAIODV010000402.1:0-961 GCA_036746615.1 Mycobacterium sp. | reverse complement strand
CAGCCGATGCGGCCGATCAGTTCCAGATCCCAACCTAGCTGCGCGGCAACAATATTCGGCCAGATGCGGGGGTCGTCTGCGGGTAGGCCGCCGGTCGGTCCGTAGTAGGCCAGTGAATCGGCGAAGACCAGCAGCGCCGGACGCGGCCGTTGTTCAGAGGACATCGCCGGCGACCTGTGCCGAAGCGTTCCACACGTCGAGGCGCCACCGAATGTCGTCATCGGCGGAATGCCCGGCCAGTTGGGTCCAGCTGGCATTGCCCATGCCGCCTATCGCCGGCCAGTTGCCAATCGGCAGCCGCAGCAGCGCAGCGGTCAGCGCGGCAATCAGCCCGCCGTGCGCGACAAGCACCACCGGTCGCTCCGGCTCCTCGTCGGCGCCCCATTCAGGCTCACCGGCGATCAGCTCGGCGATCACCGGCAGACTGCGCGCAGCCACGTCGACCCTGCTTTCACCACCGTGCGGCGCCCACGTAGCGTCTTCGCGCCAGGCCAGCCGGGCGCCGGGTGCTTTCGCGTCGATCTCCGCGTGCGTCATGCCTTGCCAGTCGCCGAGGTGGGTCTCGCGCAACCGTTGGTCGACCTGAACCTGCAACCCCGTGCGCTCTCCCAGCGTGACCGCGGTGTCAAAGGCGCGTCGTAGATCCGACGAAACGATAAGCAGCGGTTGGCGTTTGGCCAGCGCCTCGGCCGCGGCCACCGCCTGCGCGCGACCCAACTCACTCAGCTCTGTGTCCAACTGACCCTGCATCCGGTTGCCGAGATTGAATTCGGTTTGCCCGTGCCGCAGCATCACCAGGCGGCGCGTCGTCATGACCGGCTCGCAGAGTCCGCCGACAAGTCAATCGGCACCACCGGGCAGTCACCCCAGAGTCGGTCCAGCGCATAGAAATTGCGTTCGTCTTGATGCTGGATGTGCACGACGATGTCGATGTAATCCAGCAAGGTCCAGCGGCCTTCGC
>DAIODV010000401.1:0-3547 GCA_036746615.1 Mycobacterium sp. | reverse complement strand
ATCCCCTGCGGAGTGTCGAGATCGATGGTCACGGAGCGCTTTCCGGCATTTCCGCCCCACCACCGCAGGCTGGCGTCGGGCCCGGGAACCTCGAGCGCAAACGGTGGCCGCGACCGGTGGGGAGATCCGGTCGGAGGTTCAACGACGATCACGTCGGCGCCGAGTTCGGCGAGCACCCGCCCACCAATGGGCGTGAACTGGTCGCTGATCTCGACGACGCGAATTCCGGCTAGTGCGTTCAGATCACACCCTGCTTCGTCAGTTCGTCCAGTTCCTGACCGCTGTGACCGAGCAATCCGCCCAGCACCTCGCGGTTGTGTTCGCCGAGGCAGGGGGCCGCCCGCGCAACATTCCACGGCGAGGCCGACATTCGCAGCGGCAGCCCCTCGACCCGCACCGTCCCGATCTCTGGGTGCTCCACGGCCGGGAAGAGGCCCCATTCCGCTAGGTCGGGATCTTCGTCGATGCGTTCACGGGGCGACTTGACAACGCTGGCGGGAACTCCCGCAGCGGTGAGTTCGCTTGCCAGGAGAGAGGCCTCGCGCGTCCGGGTGCATGCGCTGAGCAATTCATCGAGCTCGTCGGCGACGCGGAGCCGCTGCTCGAGTGTCGCGAACCGATCGGCAGTCAGTTCCGGTTTGTCAACGACTTTGGCAAGCACCGCGACATCGCGATCGTCGCGGCAAGCGATGGCGATCCACCGGTCCTCACCCAGGCACGGGTAGATCCCGTGCGGGGCCATCTCACCAAAGTCGGCGCGATTGCCGTGGGGACTCCCGGTTGTGCGTGCGCGCCGCTTGTTCACGGTCCAGTCGAGCACCTCGGTGGGCAGCATGGCGATGCCGGCCTGCACCGTCCCCAAATCGACGTGCTGGCCTTCGCCTGTGCGTTCGCGATGGTGTACCGCCGCCAGAATCGCGACGACCATGTAGTACGCCGCGATGTGGTCCATGTAGGAGAAACCCCATCCAGCGGGTTCCCTGCCGGGCAGCCCAGCTGTGAACGTGAGCCCGCTCAGGGCTTGCACGATCGGGCCCCAGGTCTTGAAATCCCGATACGGACCGGTGTGGCCGAAGCCGCAATTCGACACGTAGACGATGTCCGGTTTGATTCGTCGCAGCTCGTCGTAGCCGAAGCCCATCCTGGTCAGCACGCCGGCTGCGAAATTCTCACACACGATGTCGGACACCGCGATCAGCTCGCGGAGCAGCTCCTTACCGGCGTCGACGCGCAAGTTGATGGTTACGCCGAGCTTGCCCACGTTGTGGTTGTTGAAACCGCCGCCCAGGTTGACCCCCCTGCGATCGTCGACAAACGGGCCCACGCCGCGCAGTGCGTCCCACATCCCGCGAGTAACCGGATCCTCGACCCGAATCACCTCAGCGCCGAAGGCCGCCAGAATTTTCGTCGCGCCGGCCCCGGCCAGCTGGCCGCCCAGGTCGCACACGCGAAGATGGGATAAGGCGCTGGTCACTGTGTAACACTAAAACAGATTTTGTTCTTCTGCCAACAGACTGGGTGCATCCGCGCCTAGGTGGCCGTGCTCGCAGATTGACACTCAATGTTCTATTGTTCACTCTATGGTGACGATCGCAGCCGCCCGGTTCGACGAGCCGGCGTTCTACCTCGGCGACCCGAACGCGACATTTGCGCAGTTGCGCGAAGCCGACCCCGTGCACTGGTACGAGGAGGGCAAGTTTTGGGTTATTACCAAATACGAAGACATCAAGGGCATCTCGGCGCGTCCGGAGAAGTTCAAGTCCGAGCGTATCGGCATAATGATGGATCTGATCGCGCACCGGGAGGGCCGCGACCCACAGGGATACCAGGGCCGCGGCATCATGTTCATGGATCCCCCGGAACACCGTGAGCATCGCAAGGCCATCGGCGTCCGTTTCACGCCGGCGGCTGTCGCCAAGATGGAGGCGCGGGTGCGCCAGGTCGTCAACGACGTCCTCGACGGCCTGCCGGATGGCGAGTTCGACTGGATCCAGCGGATCGCCGAGCCCATTCCCGTCTATGTTTTCGCCTACCTGCTCGGAGTACCTGAGGAGGATTGGCCCAGGGTCGCGGGTTGGGCGACCACAATCGCGAACGTCGGCAGCGGGGTGGCCAGTGACGACGACCTCGCGTTCATTTTCGAACACATCGGCCCGTACCTGCTGGGTCTGGTCGCCGACCGTAAGGACAATCCACAAGACGATCTGCTCACCTTGTTGTCGGAGGTGACGGTCAACGGAGAACCTTTCAACGAGACGCAGGTGATGATTTACGCGCTGACGCTGCTGGCGGCGGGCAGCGAAACTACGCAGAGCCTGATCGCGGGAATCGCAGACTGCCTCGACGGGCATCCCGACCAAGCGGAGAAGTTGTTCGCAGACCCAAGTCTGAGCGCCAACGCGGTCGAGGAGGTCCTGCGGTACTGGACGCCGGTGATGAGCATGGCCCGCCAGGCCGCCAACGATGTGAACCTGCGCGGCGCGACCGTAAGGAAAGGCGACGGCGTGCTGCTGGCGTATGCATCGGCCAATCGCGACCAGGACCATTGGGGACCGACCGCCGAGCAGTTCGACATCACCCGCGACGACGCTGCAAGTCACCTCGGATTCGGTGTGGGTGAACATTTCTGCATGGGCGCCGCGCTCGCCCGACGAGAGGCGCGCCTCCTGCTGGACGAAATCGCCAAGCGCGCCAACGGCATTCATGTGGTCGGCGAGCGGGTGCCGCGGGCGTCCGCGCTGGTGCACACCCACGATCACCTGCCGGTCGTGCTGAACTACCGCTGAGAGGCGCATCGATGAGCGGACCGATGGACGGCGTGCGCGTCCTGGAGGTCGCGCAGTGGACGTTCGTTCCTGCGGCGGGTGCTGTGCTGGCCGACTGGGGTGCCGATGTGTTGAAGGTTGAGCACCCTCGCACCGGCGACTCGCAGCGCGGCCTGCGTCAGCTGGGCAACATCACCGTGGAAGGCCGGCGCAATCCCGTGATGGAGCACGCCAACCGGGGTAAACGGTCGATAGCGCTCGATGTTTCGACGCCCGACGGGCACGAGCTGCTCTTGGACATTGCACGGACCAGCGATGTCTTCCTCACCAATTTTCTGCCCGGCGCCCGCAAGAAGCTCAAGATCGACGTCGACGACGTCCGGGCGGTCAACCCGAAGATCATCTACGCCCGCGGCAGCGCCTATGGTCCGCTCGGCGACGATGGCGCCAAGGGTGGCTACGACATGACGGGGTTCTGGAGTCGCGCCGCCGGCGCCGCCAGCACGACGCCCAGTGACCTCAATGGAGTAATCGCGCAACCGGGCCCCGCGTACGGCGATTCGCTTGGCGGCATGACGATCGCTGGTGGCATCGCCGCAGCGCTATTCGAGCGCGAACGGACGGGCGTGGCGCGGACGGTGGACATCTCGCTGCTCGGTGTCGGCGTGTGGGCGATGGGCGTGGCCGTCAACGCCGCCCTGGTCAGCGGCGAGCCGTGGGTGGCAAACCCGGCCGGTGCCAATGTGGCGCCGCACAATCCACTCACCGGTTTCTACCGGACC
>DAIODV010000400.1:0-3551 GCA_036746615.1 Mycobacterium sp. | reverse complement strand
CACCGATGAGATTCTCGTAGCGCACCGCTGCCTTGGTGCCGTACGTGAGCGTCAGCCCCCGGTCGATGCCGAAGTTTACGACGACCGTCCCGTCCTTGTTCAGGGACATGTGATTGACCTTGCCCACCTCGACACCGGCAATGCGGACGAAGTTTCCACCCTTGAGACCCGACACGTTCGAGAACACCGCGCTGTAGGAGACGCGGGGCTCAAACCTGAACTGCCCGAACACCGTTACCAGAATGAACGTGAAGACGAGGCTGCCGACGGTGAACAGCACCACCCGCGTAGCGGCGCGAACGGTGCTGGTTCTCATGGCTTTTCCTTTCTCTTCTCTGGCGTCAGGGTGACGGTGGTGGCGCGGGTGGTCCGGGCGGGGGGTAATCCGGTGCACCGTAAGGCGGTTGACCGGGGTAGGCCGACCAAGGGCCGGGAGCCGGGCCGCCAGGGTAACGGATTCTCGGCGGTTCGGGCGTGCCCTTGGTGACCGGGAAGTAGTTGTTGTAGCCGGGGAATCCGATGCCGGGGTTGGGCCGAATATCAAGGCCGGTACCGAAGCCGGTGTCGGTGACCAAGTACTTCACCGGGAAGTTTTTGCTCACGTCGGGTAGTGAGCCACAACTCGGCCTGCCGCCCGGGCCGCCGTGTGCATTCACGACAGGCAGGTTGTCGGGGTATCGGTAGGGATCGTCGCCGAAGAGCAGCGCCGCGTCCATGATGACGGATTTGCCGTTGCCGCCCAACGTGGCTTTGCCGCCGTGATCCAGGAACCACTGGGCACCTTGGAACAGGCAGGTGTAGGTCGGCGAGTAGTGCTCGAGCAGGTCAGTGGTCGGCACGAGAAGGTTCATCGCGCCGATAAAATTCTGCTGATTCGGACCCAGCGTGTTGATACCCGCTTGGGCGAATCCGATCGACGACAGCAGGAGCTGGTCGAGCGCCTTCTTATTTGTCGTGATCGTCGTGCTGGTCGTCGAGAAATTCTCCATCAGCGAGAGGATGTCCTGCGCAGCATTCGAATACGCCTGCGCGGTCTTACCGAATAGCTGCCAGTCTTGCCGAATAGTCGACATTCTCGGGTTCACGGTCAGCAGCGCTTGGTTCCCTTCGCTGATCGCCTCGCCCATGCGATCGCCCTTGCCGCGCACGCCTTCTGCGACCGCCGACAGCACGCCGTTCAGCTTCGCCGGATCGATAGCGTGAACTATCGACTGCAGATTCTCGAACACGGTGTTGACCTCGACCGTCACATTGCGGCTGTGCAACACGGCACCCGCTGCCAATGGTCGAGTGCTGGCGCCGCTGGAGGGAACGATGAGATCGACGTACTTGGCGCCGAAAGCGGTGCTGGACTTGATCTCCGCTTCGACGTTGCTCGGCAGGTAGGTGAACTCGTTCGGAAAGATCTTCAGTCTGAGCTTCGAAAGATTGGTACCGGACGAATCGGCGTAGGCCTCGACCGACGCGACTTCGCCGATCTGGACGCCGCGCAATTTTACCTTCGCGCCGTCCTCCATGACCAGACCGGCTCGGTCCGAAATCACTGTGAGCGGAATGGTTTTCCGTAGCGCGCCTGAGAACGTCATGGCGGTCAGCGCACTCAACGCCACGACCACCAGCAGCAGCACCGGTGCCCACCAGATCGGATCAATTCCCCCCCGCCGGGGTGAGTCACTCATCGCCCCTACCCCGACAGATGGAAGTTTCCGGACTGCCCATATACCGACAGCGTGATGGTCAACAGAATGAAAACCCCGGCGGTGATCGAGGTGCGCACCGCGCGCCCGACCGCTTCACCGACGCCGGCCGGGCCCCCAGTCGCGGTGTAGCCGTAGTAGGTGTGCACCGCCATCACCGCGGCCGCCATCGCCAACGCCTCGGTGAACGACCACAACAGGTCCGTCGGGTGCAGAAACGACGAAAAGTAGTGGTCGTAGACACCGCGCGACTGCCCGTAAATAATCGTCGTGCCAAAGCGGGTCGCCAGAAACGACATCAAGACTGCGACCGTGTAGATCGGGATGACCGCAAGGATTCCCGCCACGATGCGGGTCGACGCGAGGTAGGTGATTGGCCGAATCGCCATCGCTTCCAGGGCGTCGATCTCCTCGTTGATGCGCATGGCGCCCAGTTGCGCGGTCGCGCCGGCGCCGATGGTAGCGGCCAGTGCCACGCCCGCGGTTGCCGGCGCGATAAAGCGGACATTCAAAAACGCACCGAGGAAACCGGTGAGGGCTTCGATGCCGACGTTCGACAACGTGTTGTAGCCCTGCACTGCGATCAAAGCGCCGGTGGTCAGCGTCAGAAACCCGACGATGACGACCGTTCCGCCGATGACGGCCAATGCCCCTGTGCCCATTCCCATTACGGCGATCAGGCGCAGTACTTCACCGGGATAGCGCCGTACAGCATCGACGGTGGCCCCAAGTGCGTTGCCGTAGAACGCCGTCTGCTCACCCACCCTGCGGGTGCCATCGACCAGCCTGTCGAAACTCCGGCCGACGCGCGAGGGCAGCTCGTCGGGTTCTGCCCTATTGCTCGTCCTGGACGCAAATTTTCGCATGCTCGGGTTGGCCTGCTCGGACTTGGCGTATTGCCGACGAGCTGCTTCTTGTTCAAGTGTCACGGAGCCACCTTCACTCCGAAAGCGGTGGCCAAGATGTTGATCAAAAACAGGGCCATGAACGCGAAAACGACGGTCTCGTTGACCGCGTTGCCGACCGCGGTCGGTCCGCCGCCGACGGAAAGGCCTTTGTAGCAGGCGATTAGGCCAGCTGAAAGTCCGAATAGCATTGCCTTGACCAGGGATACGATCACCTGGGGTAGGCCGGTGAGCAATGTCATACCGAACACGAATGCGCCCGGCGTGACGTGCTGGACGTAGACGACGAAGAAATAACTTCCCGACAGCCCGACGACCGCGACCACTGAATAGAGCATCAGCGCAACGAATGTCGCGGCAATGACCCGCGGCACCACCAGGGCCTGGACGGGGTTGACGCCGATGACCTTCATCGCGTCGATTTCCTCGCGAATCGTCCTGGCACCCAAATCGGCGCACATCGCGGTGGCGGCAGCACCGGAGACGACGATCGCCGTGACGACGGGACCCACTTGCGTTATCGACGCGAGCGCGGCACCCGCGCCGGACAGGTCGCCGGCGCCGACCTCGATCAGCACGATGTTCAACGTGAACACGATCAGCACGGTGTAGGGAATCGACAACACGACTGTTGGGACGATCGATACCCTGGCCACAAACCAGATCTGATCGATGAGCTCACGCCAGGCAAACGGCCGGCGGAACATGGCGGCGAAAGTTTCCCCGGCCAGCACGACGAAATCACCCACCGAAACGGCGGGCTTCGTCCAGGCCGCCCCCGACCCGGTCGGGGGCGCTGTGAGCGCGGGCACTGGCTTACCCCGCTGTCGAAATTTGCTTGAAGCGCTCGCGCCCGACAACAACGGCGTTCATTGCGTTTGCTCGCTCTGCCGGTAATCGATACGGGTCATCGCACTCCTGTAATCCAACGGGGAAAGCTTTGGGTCAC
>DAIODV010000399.1:0-3552 GCA_036746615.1 Mycobacterium sp. | reverse complement strand
CGAAGGAGCGACCATCTCCGCGTCAGGCAGCCGCTCGTTGTCTGAACTGTGGCGCTTGCTGGGCCATATCGACGCGGTGCACGGCTTGTACTACCTGGTGATGCACGGCTGGTTCGCGGTCTTTCCGCCGACCGAGTTTTGGTCGCGGGTCCCGAGCTGTCTTGCGGTTGGGCTTGCGGCCGCCGGCGTCGTGGTCTTTACCAAGCAGTTCTCGTCGCGGAGCATCGCGGTCTGCGCGGGAGTCGTTTTCGCAATCCTGCCGCGTGTGACGTGGGCCGGCGTCGAAGCCCGCTCCTATGCCTTCACGGCGGTCGCCGCGATCTGGTTGACCGTATTGCTGGTCACCACAATACGGCGAAACAAATGGTGGCTGTGGCTGCTCTATGCGGTGGCGTTGATGCTCTCGATATTGCTGAACATCTACTTGGTGTTGTTGGTGCCGACCTACGCCGTCGTCACACTGGTGATCGACCGGCGCAAATCCGTAGTGGTGTGGTGGGCCTCCGCCTCGGCTGTGGCGGTGGCCGCGATGACGCCGTTCATGTTCTTCGCGCATGGCCAGAAATTTCAGGTCGGCTGGCTCGCACACCTCAATTGGCACAACGCAACCGACGTTCTGTTACATCAGTTCTTCGACAACAGCGTGCCGTTCGCCATCCTGGCCGGGGTACTTCTGCTGGCCGCGGTCGCATTTCGAATGACCGGCCGATGGGAATGGGACCGCGACAGCAGGCAGCTGCTGACCGTCTGCGCCGCGTGGATCGTCGTGCCCACCGCCGTCAGCCTGATTTATTCGGTGTTCGAACCGTTCTATTACCCGCGCTATTTGTTCTTTACCACGCCGGCGATGGCAGTCATACTGGCCGCCTGCATCGTCGCCGTCGCCGGAAAACCGCGGTGGATCGCCGCCGTCCTGGTAGTGCTAGCCGTGGCGGGGTTCCCGAATTACCTTCTGTCGCAACGACAGCCGTACGCCAAAGAAGGCTGGGACTATAGCCAGGTGGCTGACGTCATCAGCGCACATGCGGCACCCGGGGACTGCCTACTGGTCGATAACACGGTGGTCTGGCTGCCGGGTCCGATCCGCGCCCTGCTCGCGACGCGCCCAGCGGCCTTCCGGCCATTGGTCGACGTCGGCCGTGGTCACCGCGGACCCGAGCGCGGCACCCTTTGGGACGGGCATGTTGCGGTGTGGCTGGTGGTGGGTCGGTTGTACCAATGCACCACGCTGTGGACGATTTCCACGCATGACACGACGCTGCCCGATCATCAGACCGGAGCGTCGCTGCCGCCGGGAAAGGTTCTGGGACGCGCGCCCGCATACCTGACGCCGAAGCTCGTCGGCTTTCGGATCGTCGAGCGCTGGCAACTCCATCGCACACAGGTCATCAAGTCAGTTCGCTGACGAAAACGCCTGTCCAGCAGCGAGATTAACTACTTGCCCGGCTGGCGCGATAGGACGCCACCGCGCCTAAGGCGCCGAGCACCGCGAACACCGCGAACAGCCATCGGGCGGCGATGACCGCGCTACCGTGGGCGCTGTTAACCACGACACCGGCCAGGCCCGCGCCGAATGCTCCCGAGATCAGCTGGACGGTATTGATCGCCGCGGCCGCAGTCCCACCCTCGTGCGCGTCGTCGACCGACCGCATCGCCCACGCCGATAAGTGTGGCCACGCCGCGCCGATGCCGATCCCGATGATTACCAACGCCACCGCCCACAACGCGGCGACGCCCGCCGATGCGTTATCCACCTGCGTGGCCGCGCCTAACGCGAGGCCCACGGCCATGATCAGTGGCGCGGCGCCGACCACCCGGGCAATGGCGCGCCTGCTGCTCAGCGATGCGCTCACGATCTCGCTGACCGTCCAGCCGACTGCCAGCGCGGCGCCCAGAAAACCGGCCACCACCGGAACCAGATGCGCCAGCCGTTGTCCGAACAACGGCACGTACATGTCCACCATCGCCGCGGCCATCAGCACCGCCATCGTCAGATAGATCCACTTCAACGGCCCGGGACGAAATACGCTGGGAGGCAACACCGCGACTGATACTCGCCGATCGACGACGACAAACACGGCCACCAAGATCACACTTGCCGCGAGCAAGGCGGCCATAGCGGCGCTGCTGTGCGGAACCTGCGCCACACTGACCGTGAGCGCCGCCGCTCCCAACAGCAGCAGCGACCACACCGGGATCTTGAGCGGCGCAGCAGCATCGCTCGGATCGACGCGACCGGCAGGCAACACTATCGGGACAAGCGCGGCCATGGCCGCGGTCAGCATCGCCACCACACCGAATGCCCACCGCCACAACCCGAACTGCGCAAAAAGCCCCCCGGTCGCCGGCCCAATAATCGTCGCGACACCCCACATCGCCGATACCAGTGCGGAAGCCCGGGTCCACAGCGCTTGCGGCAGTGCGGCACTAATTACCGCGTAGCCCAAACCGGCTAACAGCCCACCGGCTGCCCCCTGCAGAGTGCGGCCGGCCAACAGCACCTCCATGTTGGAAGCCACCGCGCACACCACACTGCCGACCCCGAAGACGGTCAGCCCCAACAGATATGACGCACGTGCGCCGAAACGCATCAGCGCCGCGTTCACCGCCGCAGCCGCCACGACCGATCCGACCAAATACAGGGTTGTCACCCAGGCAAATAGCCGCTCGCCACCGATGTCGGCGACGGTGCTGGGCAAAAGGCTGATGGTCAGGAACTCGTTGGTGGCATACAGCGCGACGCCACCGGCAAGCAGCGTCGAGGTGCCCAGATACCGGTGGCCCAGCAGCACACGCCAACTGCCCGGGGTCGATATCGCGGTGTCGGTCACTTGAGGCCGGCGGCGTCCATTCCGCGCAGTTCCTTCTTCAAGTCGGCGATCTCGTCGCGGAACCGGGCGGCCAGCTCGAACTGCAAATCCCGCGCCGCAGCCATCATCTGCTCGGTGAGGTCTTTGATCAGGTCGGCCAGTTCGGCCCGCGGCATGCTGGACGTGTCGCGGCCCTCGAACACTCCGGCGCTGACCACCCGGCCCGGTGCACCCTGGGCCCGTCGGCCGCGCGACGCGTTGCGCCCGGACCCGCCGATCTCGACGGCGTCCGTGTCATCGGCCTCGCGGTACACCTGGTCGAGGATGTCGGCGATTTTCTTGCGCAGCGGTTGCGGATCGATGCCGTTGGCCTCGTTGAAGGCGATCTGCTTGGCGCGGCGCCGTTCGGTCTCGTCGATGGCCTCCTTCATCGAGTCGGTCATCTTGTCGGCGTACATGTGCACTTCACCGGACACGTTCCGGGCGGCGCGCCCAATGGTCTGGATCAGGCTGCGCGTCGAGCGCAGGAAGCCCTCCTTGTCAGCGTCGAGGATCGCCACCAGCGACACCTCCGGCAGGTCGAGTCCCTCCCGCAGCAGGTTGATACCGACCAGCACGTCGTAGTCCCCCAGCCGCAGTTGCCGCAGCAGCTCCACCCGGCGCAGCGTGTCGACCTCGGAGTGCAGATAGCGCACCCGGATGCCCATCTCGAGCAGGTAGTCGGTGAGGTCCTCGGCCATCT
>DAIODV010000398.1:0-3573 GCA_036746615.1 Mycobacterium sp. | reverse complement strand
TGGGGTGACGGTGATCGACAACTCGTCGGCGTGGCGCAAGGACCCGGACGTGCCGCTGGTGGTCTCCGAGGTGAACTTCGCGCGCGACGCGCATCGTCGGCCAAAGGGCATCATCGCCAACCCGAACTGCACCACGATGGCCGCGATGCCGGTCCTCAAGGTTTTGCATGACGAGGCCCAGCTGGTGCGGCTGGTGGTGTCCAGCTACCAAGCTGTATCAGGAACCGGCCTGGCCGGCGTGGAAGAGCTTGCCGTGCAGGCCCGCGCGGTGATCGACGACGCTGAGCAGTTAGTGCACGACGGCAGCGCCGTTGCGTTCCCGGAGCCGAAGGCTTACGTCGCGCCCATCGCGTTCAACGTCGTCCCGCTGGCCGGCAAGCTGGCCGACGATGACTCCGGCGAGACCGACGAGGACCAGAAGCTGCGCCACGAAAGCCGCAAAATCCTGGGCATTCCGGACTTGCTGGTCAGCGGAACCTGCGTGCGGGTCCCGGTGTTCACCGGCCACTCGTTGTCCATCAATGCCGAGTTCGCTCAACCACTTTCGCCGCAACGCGCCCGTGAACTGCTTGACGGCGCACCGGGGGTGAAGCTGGCTGACGTTCCAACGCCGCTTGCCGCTGCAGGCATCGACGAATCGCTCGTCGGCCGGATCCGGCAGGACCCCGGTGTGCCGGACGGACGAGGCCTGGCGTTGTTCGTCTCAGGCGACAACCTGCGCAAGGGTGCGGCGTTGAACACTATTCAGATTGCCGAGTTGCTTTCCGCCGAATTGTGACCCGCGGGTGAGCTCGGCTAGTCACCTAACCCTGCTCGTCGCGTGTCTGCTTGCCCCGCTCAGTCTTTCGCCCGCGCATGCCGATCCACCGGCTCCGGAGCCGGAGCCGGTGCTGCAGCCACTGGCACCCGGTCAGGTGATGCGGATCGGTCCGACGGCGGGGACCGGCACGCCCACCCGCGACTACGGCATCGGCGCCACCGACTTGTGCGAATTCATGGAATTCCCAACCGATGTCGTGCAGGTCTGCGGCGACAGCTTTGCCGGCCAGGGGGTCGGCTTCGGCGGTTATTACGCGCCGATCGCGCTGCGGGTGGACACTTCGTCGGTCGACGACCCAGCCGGTGTCCGTTACACCGGAGTCACCGGTGTCAGCGAGCCGCTGCTGGCCGACCCGACGCCAGCGGGCGAAGCGCAGTTGCCGGCCGGTGTCGTGCAGATCAACCGCCAGAACTACCTGATGGTCACTACCGTCAAAAACCTGGTGCCCCAGACCTCGCGACTGGTGAAAGCTGAACCAGTCCAAGGGCTTTGGCAAACACTCCCGGACTCAGCGCGGGATGCCGCCTACCTCGGCGGCCAGCAGACACAGATCAGCGGCTACTACGACCCGATACCCACGGCGGAGTCGTCGACCGGTTGGGTCTACATCGTCGCCGACAACTTCGACCGCAGCCAACCGGTGCTGCTGTACCGGGTCGCACCCGAGAACTTCGGCGACCGATCCCGTTGGCAGGGTTGGGCGTCCGGTCCCGACGGCGGTTGGAACAAGCCGCCAAATCCATTGTGGGGCGACGTGATTGGTGAGATGAGTTTTAAGCAGATCGAAGGTAAGGCGGTGCTTTCGTATTTCAACGCCAGCACCGGCAACATGGAGGTCCGGGTGGCCGACGACCCGACTTCGCTGGGGACCGCGCCGGTGACCACCGTCGTGCAACACGACGACTGGCCCGATCCCGCGGAAAGCCTGCCGCCTCCGGAAGACAACCGGCTGGCCCAGCCATACGGCGGGTACATCTCACCGGGTTCGACGCTCGACGAAATGCGGGTGTTCGTCAGCCAGTGGCACAAAATCGATCCGCGGGCGCGAGCGCCCTATCGAGTTATCCAATTCGCCGTCAATCCATTCAAACCTTGGTCAGAGCCGTAACCCCGCGGTGTAATTCAGCTGTATCAAAGGGGACCGGCGATGACGAAGATCTACTACGAGTCCGACGCGGATCTGTCGGTGCTCGACGGGCAGCGAGTTGCCGTCGTCGGGTATGGCAACCAGGGCCGCTCGTGGGCACTGAATCTGCGCGACTCCGGTCTTGCGGTGGAGGTTTTCACCCAGGCCGACGCCTCCCGAGACCAGGCCCAGGCTGAGGGCTTCAAAGCCCACGAGATCGAGGCGGCGAGCGACTGCGACGTGATCTGCACGCTGATCCCGGACGACGTCATCCCCGAACTACCCATCACGCCCAAGCCCGATGCGCTGTGGGTGCTGGCCTCGGGCTACGTGGCGGCATTCGAGCGGATCAAGCCCAACTGCGATGTCGGCATGGTCGCTCCCCGGATGCTGGGTCCCGAGGTGCGTGAGTGCTACACGGAAGGCGTCGGATTCATCACCGCGCTCGGTGTCCACAAAGACAACACCGGGACTGCTCTGGCTCGCACGCTGGCCATCGGCCGGGCTATCGGCGGCTTGCGCCAGGGTGCCATTGAGATGACGCCGCGCCAAGAGGCCATCCTCGACCTCGGCGTGGAGCAGCTGCTTGCGCCGGCGATGGCTCGGGTCTCCACGAGCTTCGTCGCGCTGATGGCCGAGGCCGGCATCCCGCTTGAGGCGATCATGACCGAACTCGTGCTCTCGGGCGAGATCGAGCGGAGCTACCGGCTGCTGCGCCTGGAGGGTTACGCCGGCCAGATGCGCTACCACTCGCCGACCAGCCAATACGGTCAGATGTCGCGGGCGAATCGCTACGACGGCGTCGACGTCGCCGGGGTGATGCGTGAGGTGCTGAGCGAGATCGAGTCCGGCAAGTTCGCTGACGAGTGGGACGCCGAGCGTGCGGCCGGCTATCCGACCCTGCAACGCCTCCGCACCGAGAAGCTCGGCCCCGAGGTCGTCGCCTTCGAGGAGGATCTGCGTGCCCGCCTCGGCGAGCGGGTACGTGGGACGCTTACTTGAGCATCTGTCCCGCATCGATCGGCAGTGGGACACCGGTGATGTAGCGGGATTCGTCGGACGCGAGGAACAGCACCGCGTTACTGATGTCTTCCGCCTCCACCCACGGGATCGGCAGCGTGTGGAACGCCTGACAGAACGGGGCCAAATCGTCGGGGCCCGGATTTTCCAGGTCGGGGCGGATCAATCTGTAGAGTCCCTCGTTCAGCAGCATCGGCGTGTTCACGAACGTCGGATGTACCGAGTTCACGCGGATCATGTGGTGACCCAGTTCGACCGCGAATGCTCGCATCAAGCCGACGACACCGTGTTTGGACGCCACATAATGGCCGAGAAGGAGATTGCTGTAGGCCTTGAACCCGTTGACCGAGCTCGTCAGTACGATCGAACCCCCGCGGCCCCCCGACAATATATGCGGCACACCGGCTTTCACGGTCTTCCAGACGCCCGACAGGTTCACGTCGATCATGTCCTGCCAGTCTGATTCGCTGACTTTGTCGAGTGTGGCGCCGTCGTCATTGCCCGCGTTGCTGATGCCCGCGTTGGCCACGATGATGTCCAGCCGGCCCAGTTGCTCCACCCCGTTGTCTACTGCGCCTTTGAGAGCGTCGTAGTCACGCACGTCGAC
>DAIODV010000397.1:0-3575 GCA_036746615.1 Mycobacterium sp. | reverse complement strand
TCCATGTTGCCGGTGTCCGGAGCGCCGCAGTTGATCGCCTCCGGGGCGATCGTCGGCGACCACCCGGTGATCTCGGCGACCGAATTGGGGTGATGCCGTTCCTCGGCCTCCACCACAATTGCGGGGCGGTGGTGTGTGAGTGTCGCTGTGGCGCCGTGCAACACGGCGAGTTCATGGCCCTCCACGTCGATCTTGATCAGGCCGATGTCCCCTAACTGCAGATCGTCGAGGCGCCTGACCGGCACGCCGATGCTCTGAATTTTGCCGTCACTCACGTCGCCCAGAGTGTTGCCGGCCTCGATCGTGCTGCGGCCCGGCTCGGATGCGACCACCCGCATGGTCATCACGCCGGGCTCATTCGACAAAGCCACCGCCTCCACTTGCACGGCGGCGCCTACCGCGTCGAACATCGACGCCAGATCGCGGGCCTGGGCCGGCCGCGGTTCGAATGCGATCACCGATCGTGACGACGCCAGCATCGCGATCGTGAACTCGCCGAGATCGGCGCCGATATCCAAGGAGATCCGGTGTGGATCGCACAGCGACGCCACCAGCTGTATGTCCGGGCGGGATTGCCCCAGGCGTTGCAGGATGCGGAATTTTCGCCGCCAGAACCTGCGCGGTGCGAGTTGCTTGACCGCAGGTGCGAGCCGACGTTTGACCGAGCCTGCGACAGCCATCTTCGATGATCTCCTGCCCGATTGCGAGCCATCAGCTTAGTCGACGCGCCGGCGAGACGTGTGCGATGTAAGAAGCGCTCCCGTAGAACGACGTACCTCAGGAAAGGCAACCGGATTTGCCGGTGCGGCCCGGGTGTGGGCTATAGCCTGTTGTAACCCTTGACATCCCGCACCACCACGAGACGTCGGTCAACGGGGCGACGACGGCAGGAAACGCGAACCACCAGAGAGGTAGCAGTCGATGCGTTTGATCCAGACGGTGCATGCCGGCCGGTGCATGCCGATGTCGTTCCTCGCCTACCGCGAGCCGTTGTCGCCCATCGTGGTCTAGCGAAAGACATCATGGTCCGGACAAATCGAAAACGGGACATCCTTATCGTTGGCGTGTGCCTGGCGCTGGTGCTGAGCGGATGCGGTCGTGGCGGTGACCCTTCGCCGCTGACCACGATTGGCAGTCCGGCCATACCGCTGTCGGTACAGGACGTATCGAATCCGCTGCGCGGTCAGTATGAAGATCTCTTGCAACCGCTGTTCCCGCAAGGCAATCGCGCGCAGCATGGCTATCCGGCGTGGCCGGGGTCGTTTGATGCCAGCCTGCGTGTGCCGTGGCGACAGTTGCAGCCCACCGACCCGAGCACCCTGCCACCGGACGCTCCTGACGATCGCAAGTTCGACTTCAGCGTGATCGATGACGCGCTGGCCAAGCTGGCCGGTCGCAACATGCGGCTGACCCTGCGTGTGGTCGCGTACAACTCCTGTTGCGACAACACCTATGCGAACAACACCAACATCGCCATGCCTGACTGGATGCGCTCGGCGGCCACCAATTACACCGGTCCGCAACGCTATTGGTGGACCGCCGGAGTGACACAGGTCGTTCCGAACTGGAATGATCCGAACTACCTGAATGCTTTCGATCAGCTCTTGAGCGCGCTGGGCCGCCGCTACGACGGCGACGAGCGGCTGAGCGTTTTTGAGTTCTCCGGTTACGGCGACTTCAGCGAGAATCACATCTCGTATCTGCGCGACACGCTGGGTGCGCCGGGACCTGCACCCGACGAGAGCGTCGCCAAACTCGGGTATTACAGCCAGTTTCGCGACCAGAGCATCACCGCCGAATCGATCCGGCAGCTGGTCGCGGCGACCGTAAACGCCTTTCCGCATACACAATTGGTGACGACGGCGCTGAACCCGGAGATCGTCCGTCAACTGATCGCCGACGATGTCACGAAGAAACTGTCCGCACCGGTGGGCATCCGCGCGGATTGCCTCGGGGTCCAGGCGCCGCTTCCCGCATGGGCGGCGAAGGATCCACTGGTCAGCGCGTTGAGAAGCCGGATGGCCTCGGCCCTGGTGATCACCGAATGGTGCCAGCTGCCCGACGGCACCGATCCGCGGACCTATTACGAAAAGGGCCTGGACGACGTGGTCAAGTACCACGTGTCGATGACATCGAGTTACAACTTCCCGGCCGTGGATGCCGCCACGCCGATGGACCGCGCGTTATACCTGCTGTGGGCACACGCCAACGTCGTCGCCGGATACCGGTATTCGGTCGAGGCGGGGCAGGGGTCGCAATCGGTGAGCGACGGCAAGGCGACGCTGACGGTTACCTGGACGAATTTCGGCGCCGCCGCGGCTACGGAGAACTGGGTCCCGGGCTACCGGTTGGTCGATTTCTCGGGGGCGGTGGTCCGTTCGCTTCCGGCGACGGTGACGCTGAAGTCGTTAATCCAAGGACAACTCGGAGACGGCTCCCGTAAGGACCCCGTCCCGACCGCATCCACCGAGTCCGTTCACGTCGACTTGGCGGGCTTGGCGCCGGGGCACTACACGCTGTGCGCCGCGGTGGAATGGCAACAGCACAAGCCGGGCGCGTCGCATGTGGTGAACTATCCGCCCATGCGGCTGGCCCGCGGCGGACGCGACGGCGCTGGATGCTATCCATTAGCGACGCTCGACCTGCCGCGCGACGCGCCGACTGCACCCTGATACTGCACAGCGGGAATGCCACTTCGCTTGCCGGTCCTGGTTTGCCGCTGAAAACCTGCCCGCACCGCAGCACTGCGATTTCGGCAATGCCCGTGTGATGATGCTGCATAATCTGCAGTGGATATGCGTGGCCGGTGCTGGGAAATCTGTATGACGCTATTCGCGTCATAAGCTTCTAGAAAGGTTATTAGCCGATGGATTTCCGTACCTTCGTCCGGATACTCGGCACGCACTGGAAGCTCGCAATCACCGCGCTGCTGGCCTGCACGATCGGCGCCGCGTTCGTTACGGCGTTGCAGACGAAGCATTACCAATCTTCGGCCACGGTCCTCATCTCGTTCTCGGGTGCGACCGATCTGAATGAGCTATACAGCGGCACGGAGGCTGCACAAGAACGGTTGTCGTCGTACGCCCAAATAGCGGGCGGACACATCGTGGCCGAGCGCGCAATACGCCAGCTCCAGCTTCCGACCAGCGCCGACGATCTGCTGAGTCAAACCCAAGTGAAATACACTCCGAAATCCGTGCTCTTCACGATCAGCGTCAAAGACACCGATCCGGCGCGCGCCGCCGCGCTGGCGGGTGCCATGGCCAATCAGTTCAGCGCGATCCTTCCCACGCTCAGCCCGGCTGCGGGTGCGACCGGTGCGGGCCAAGCGGTGACCGCTGGACCGCGGACCGAGGCTGTTGAGACAGCGCCCCCGTCGGGACAGCCCCCGGACGTGCCGGTCTCTGCGCAGTCCACGGGCAAGCCGATACCGGCGGCCCGGGCGACAGTGGTCGAGCCGCCCCGCGTACCGAGAATTCCCGTTTCGCCGGTGCCGATGCGAAACATGGCGATCGGGTTCATCGCCGGGTTGCTCCTTGCTATCGCGGTCGCGCTGACCCGCGAGGCCGGCGATC
>DAIODV010000396.1:1263-3595 GCA_036746615.1 Mycobacterium sp. | reverse complement strand
CAACCAAAGCGCGTGCGGTTCGTTTCGACCAATACGGCGGCCGCGACGTCCTGTACCTGGCTGATATCGACGTGCCCGCACCCGACAACGGCGAGGTGCTCGTTGAGATCCGCGCCGCCGGCATCAATCCCGGCGAAGCGGCCATTCGCACCGGCGCACTCCGTGAGCAGTTCCCCGCCACTTTCCCCTCCGGCGAGGGCAGTGACCTGGCCGGTGTCGTCGTCGAGGTCGGGGAAGGCGTAAGGGATTTCAGCGTCGGCGACGAGGTGCTCGGGTTCAGCTTTCAGCGTTCCAGCCACGCCACCCACACCGTCGTTTCGGCCGACCAGCTGATCCACAAACCCGCTGAGCTGAGCTGGGAGGCGGCCGGCTCGCTCTACGTTGTCGGGGTGACGGCCTACGCGGCGGTTCGCGCAGTGGCACCACAGCCGGGAGAGACGGTGGCGGTGTCTGCCGCCGCCGGTGGAGTCGGCAGCGTGGCTGTGCAGTTGTTGGCGCTTCGTGACGTGCGCGTGCTGGGCATCGCGTCGGCGAGCAACGCCGAATGGCTGCGCGCTCACGGCGTCGTCCCGGTCGAATACGGCGATGGGTTGGCCGAACGGCTGCGGAACGCGGCACCTGACGGTATCGATGCCTTCATCGATCTGTTCGGTCCCGACTATGTTCAGCTCGCCGTCGACCTCGGTGTCGCGCCCGAGCGCATCGACACGATCATCTCCTTTGAAAAGGCCGCCGAGGTCGGCGCGAAGTCCGAGGGCAGCACCGACGCATCAACGCCGGCGGTGCTGAAAGAAGTCGCCGACTTGGTCGCTTCCGGCGCAGTCGAGTTCGATGTCGCCGCGACCTACCCGCTCGACCGGGTCGCCGACGCTTTCGCAGAGCTCGAGCAGCGGCACACCCACGGCAAAATCGTTCTGTTGCCCTGAGATTCGATTACGCGATACCGGCCTGGATGATCCTGATCACTACCATCACTCCGGCAACAACAAGGTAGGAGCGTAGCGTCAACAGCCCGGCTCGACGCAGCGGCGAAATGGTCGGCCGCTCCAGGGTCGCCAGCGCCGGCGTCGTCCACCGCGCGCGAACCTGGTTGCGGAAGGCTTTCAGTTCGGAGCGGGTCAGCTTCGGCAGCTCCTCGAGCTCCTCCACCTGGTCCAGATCCAGCGCACCGAACGGCACGGTGTTCTCCGACTCGCGCCGCTGCTCGATCCACCCGACGACGTAGATGACGGCGCCGCCGAGCAGTCCGAGGCCTCCGGCAATCGCCAGGCCGGTCACCAGAGTCGCCGTCGACAGGTTGGGGAAGAACGTCACTGCAGTCAGCATCAGCGACAGCACCACAAGAGACCAGACGATCATCCACGCGAAAGCGTTCTGCCGGAAGCTGTTCACCCAGGGCCCCATCACCGGGCGGTCGTTGCAAAGCAACACCAAAAATACTGTTGCCGATGGCAATAGCACACCCGCGAGCGCCTGCACGCCCTGAGTGATCAGGCCTAGGACGTGATCGGGGCTGAATGCGACGGTAGCCGAGATCGCAAGCAGCGCAGCATAACTGCCGTAGAACAGCGGCGCCTCGGTGATCTTCCAGTGCAATGAGTGCGGCTTGCCCATCGCGTCACCCAGCGCGTAGGTGGTGGCCAGCCCGACGCAGTTCGCTCCGATCAACGATGCGTCCAACAAAATGATCGCGAACAGCACGCCGACCGTATGCCCGACGTGATTGGACAGGTGCGTGGCGACCGCGCCGGCGTCGGTAAAGTTGCCGGCTGCGGCGGTACCGCCAAGACCGAATCCGGTGATCGCCATCAGGGCGAATGCTCCACACATAACCACGGCGATCCCGATGACCAAATCGGCTCGCCCGTAAGGGATCCAGCGCGGGGTGATGCGCTTGTCGACCACGTTGGACTGCTGGAAGAACAACTGCCAGGGCGCCACAGTGGTGCCCACAATCGCCATGATGACCATCAGCACGACGGAGTCATGGTCACCAGGCAACGACGGAATCAGCCCGTGAGCGCTGGCGCCGATGGTGGGATGCACCGAAAGTGCGAGCGGGAAGATCACGATGTTCACCGCGATCAACACGAACATCAGTTGTTCCCAACGACGAAACGAGCCACCGGCCACGACCGCGAACAGCAACACCGCCGCGACCGGTATCGCAATTGCTCTCGGGCAGCCCAGGAAGCCAAGGGCCAGGGACACTCCGATGAATTCGGTGACGATCGTCAAGGCGTTGAGGATCAATAGGTCTCCGACACTGAACGCGCCCCAAAACTTGCCGAATCGTTCGAAGATCAGCCGCGCGTGGCCGACTCGGGTCACC
>DAIODV010000396.1:0-1253 GCA_036746615.1 Mycobacterium sp. | reverse complement strand
GACGTAGAGCACCGGGATCAGCAGCGCCAGCGTCCACAGCAGCTTCATGCCGTAGTTCTGGCCGGCCTGTGCGTAGGTCGCGACACCACCGGCGTCGTTGTCGCCGACCATCACGATCAGCCCGGGCCCGGTGATGACCAAGAGCATGCGAAGTCGTTGCCACCAGCTACGACCGGCAGGGGCGGCATCCATCCGGATGCGGCCGAAGGCGCCGACGATGTCGCCGACGTGCGCCGAATCCAGCACGGCCGAATCAGACCGTGTTGCCGGAATGGCGACGGTTGTCTGCGGGGAGATGGAAGTCATGGCTTCTCACTCTCTGGAAAGGGAGGCGGCTGGCGAACTTAACGGGATCAGGGCAGGCGAATCCAACGCACGACGCAATACGTCCGCGTCGAACTGTCGGCAGCGGTTACTGCGGCTAGGAGGCCGATGCCCGCCTTGTGAATCCGGGGTCACCGTCAGCGGAATTCACGACATACAGCGGCTTCTTCCTGATCCGGCTGCGGTAATACGACCAGGGCGGCCGCTGCTCTTCCGGAATGCCCACCATCTGGTCGAGCAAGTTGGTGGCGTGCAGTGCAGCGGCGACGTGACGCTGGACGCGTCCCAGGTCGCTGAAGGCCTTGAACATGTCATCGCAGCCGGCCTGGGGAACGCTGCTTGCTGGACTTACTGCAAGCAGCTCCAGCGCCTCGACAAGCGCCGCGCGGACATCTCCGCATGCCCGGTGGATCTGGCGCTCCGGGTTAGGCCGGGCCATCACTGCCTCCTCGATTAGCCTGTGCAACAAGAAATTTCATGATCGTCTCCTGCGCAATCCCACCGATGGCCACACGCCACGTCGACCGCTGAATGAGTTTCGGGCACACCTCATTGCCCCGCGCACCAAATGCGCGCAGGCACAACCGAAGTAGCGTCCGAGAAAGGCTCAGGCAGCCGAAGGAATGCCGCGACCGGATCGGGACGAAACGAAATTCGAATACGGATGCGGACTGTCGCTCGGACTCATCTCGCCCATCACCTCCTCACGGCCAGGACACACGGGGGTGTCACCAAGTGCACGCACATAAGGAGTTTGACGCCGACGGCGGCGCACCCCTCTCGTCGGAGCTTCGGCACTGCACGGCGTATCCGGATCTTCTTCCGGAAGCCACTTGGGCTCAACCCTTAAGCCGGGAAGAGCTGTCCTGACCCGGGGCGTCTCTCGACGTTCGGGGTCAGTGGCCTATATCCGTGCAGACGCCTCACCT
>DAIODV010000395.1:0-3614 GCA_036746615.1 Mycobacterium sp. | reverse complement strand
CACAGGAATTGCCGCCGCCGGTCTGCTCGTGGCCTTGTCCGCGGCTGGGACTGGGGTTGCCAACGCCGCGCCCGGCGAGGTGCGCCTGCCCGGTTCGGTCGCCACCGCGGTGACCTCGGCCGGACCGGCCACCGGCGCCGTGCCCGCGAACCAGCAGCTGACCGTGCAACTGTGGCTCAAGGGCAACGAAACCGGCGCGGCGGCCTTCGCGGACTCGGTCAGCGATCCCCGCGACGCGGGCTATCGCCGGTACGCATCACCGAACAGCTACACCGCGCGGTTCGCGGCGATGCCGACTTCGACACCGCCCGTCAGTTCGCCCGCGATGTCGCAGAAGTAGTCGTTTCCGACGATCCCGCACACCGCACCGTCGAAGCCCGCAAAGAAAAGCGCGGCGGCCGGGTTTATCTGGACATCATGCGTAATGCCTACGCGCAGACGGCGGTTGCCCCGTATTCGGTCCGCGCCCGCCGCGGCGCGCCGGTGGCCACGCCGCTGGAGTGGGACGAACTGGCGAGCCGCGGTCTGCGCGCAGATCGATTCACCATCCGCGACGTGCCCAAGCGGCTGTCCGGGCAACGCGACCCGTGGGCCGAAATGACCCGGCACTCCCACTCACTCGACGGCCCGATAAAGCAAGTGGCGAAACTCCGTGCCTGAACTGCCCGACGTGGAAGGGTTTCGGCGCGAACTGGCGGGACCGCTACCCGGCCGCAAAATTCGTCAGGTACAGGTGCACGACCCCGGCATCCTGCGGAATGTAGGAGTTCAAATGCTGGGACGCCGACTGGCCGGGCACCGGTTCGGCGAGCCAGGTCGTATTGGTAAGTGGCTGATCCTGCCGACCGACGGCCCCACACTCTTAATACACAGCGGGATGACTGGCCATCCGTATTACGCCGCCGACCGCGCCGAGGCGGAAAAGTATGAACGGCTGGTGGTTTCGCTGGATCGCGGTGAACTGCGCTATGCCGATCTGCGCAAGTTGCGCGGCGTGTGGCTGGTCGACGACGACATCGCCGAAGTGACGGGCCCACAAGGCCCTGATGCGTTGGGACTGGGACTGCGGGCGTTTCGCGATGCGCTGTCCGGTCATCACGGTCGGCTGAAGCCGACCCTGATGGACCAATCGGTGATCGCCGGACTGGGCAACTTGCTTACCGACGAAATCTGCTGGCGCGCAAAGATCAATCCGTCTCGCTTGCTTACTGACCTGGATGCGGGCGAGCTCAAGCGGTTGCATACCGCGATGACCGGCGTGCTGTGCACCTCGGTGCGACACGGACGGGTGCCTGGTCTGCCCCGGTGGCTTACCGGTGTGCGCGACGAGCCCGATCCGAGCTGCCCGCGCTGCGGTACGCGGCTTGCGGATCGTCGAATCGGCGGCCGAACGGCGGTGTGGTGCCCGCGCTGCCAACCCGAGTAAGTAATCTTTGCTGCCATGAGCTCTGTCATGTATCGATGGATCGCAATCGCCGCATTAACCGGCGCTGCGGTCAGCTCGCAGTTAACTTCCGCGACCGCGCGGGCCGATCTGCACAACATCACCTATATCGCCCGGGTCGACGGAGTAACCACCGGCAGCCAAGCCACTTTCCGAATCAACGACAACGAGACCAGCACCACCAACTTGAGCTCGATGCCCGGCAACACTTTCCAAGCAAGCGAGGTGTTGTCCGATCCGGCCAAGGCGGGCATGCAAGTGTCAATTCCGTGGCCGTATTCGGCAAACGTGCATTGCGAGATCGACGTCGACGACACTGTTGCCGCGCAGATCGATCGGTCGGTACCGCTAACGCTGGGCAACAATGACCCCAACAGGGTGATCTCCTGCGGCGCACCGCTCACCTAGCGGGTTATGGCCTTGCGGGCCGCCAACCCGATTTGTCGGCCCAATCCCACGCTCGGGGGTACGCCGCGGAGAACCATGGCTCCTTGACGGCCAGATAGCGTTCAATGTCTCCGCTGGGGGATGCAGCCTGCTCCGCTCGGCGTTTGACGGCTAAGTACTCGTCGCGGACTTCGGGATCGGCTCGTAACCAGTCGCCGAACAGCAGGGTGAATTGTTGATCGGGCCAGCCGTCGACTCGAAGGTGGACATTCGTCGGGCGTCCCGGATCTGCCGACGCGTGAAGCCGCTTGTGCCACAACGTCGGATCGTCGACGCGGTTGTAGCGTTCGACGGTGCTGCGAGCGTCGGACTTGACGACGTCGGTGCTGATGTCGTCGATGCGTGGATAACCCACCGACCGTAAAGATGCAGCGAGTTCGTCTGCGATTGCGAGGGATTCGACGGTGATCTGAATGTCGATGACATCCTTGGCATCCAGGCCGGGAACCGCCGTGGAACCGATGTGGTCGACTCGTAACGCCTTTGCACCACACGTGGTTTTAAGGCGGGCAAGTATGCGCGCAGCCTGATCGGCCCAGGTCGGATCGGCGGGCACCAGGCGGACGGGCGGGCGAACAACGCGGCCGGCGCTGAGGTTCGCGGCGAACGGCATGATGCGGTTGTCCCACACCTCGCGAGCGCGTTCGGCCAACGCCTCCGGGGTGCTCGAATTGTCCAGCCAGACATCGGCGACCGCACGCCGTTGGTCGTCGGCAGCCTGCGCGGCGATGCGGGCGCGGGCGTCGTCTTCGGCCATGCCGCGCTGTTCGACCAGCCGCGCCACCCGCAGCTCAACATCGGCGTAGACGACGACGACCAGCGGGAAGAACGGCGCCATCCCGGACTCCACGAGCAGCGGAATATCCTCCACCACAACCGAATCGTCCGGCACGGCGGCGATCAGCTCTTCGCGACGCTTACCGACCAGCGGATGAACGATGCCGTTGAGGGTGGCTCGGGTCTCGTCGCTGCTGAATGCCTTGGCCGCCAACGCCGGACGATCCAGCGCCCCGTCAGGCAGCAGAATGTCGTCGCCAAATGCGTCGACGAGTGCGGCCAGTCCCTCGGTGCCGGGCTCGACCACCTCGCGGGCGATCACGTCACCGTCGACAACGACTCCGCCGCATTGCGAAAACGTGGACGACACCGCCGACTTACCGGCACCGATACCGCCGGTCAGCCCGATCCGAAGCATGCCCCGAGCTAGGCGCTGCCGGCGAGCTTCTCCCGCAGGGCGGCGAGTTGCGCGTCGCTGGCCAGCGAGCCGCCACTCTGCTGCTCTTCGCCCGACGAGCCGTTGGCTTGCGGATGCTCCGCAGCAGCGGCGTCGGCCGCAGCGAACTTCTCCATCTGCGTGGTGTGCATCTTGTGCCGGCGTTCGGCCTCTGCGTAGCGGGCTTCCCACTCGGTGCGCTGGGTGTCGAAACCCTCGAGCCATTCGTTGGTTTCGGGGTCGAAGCCCTCCGGGAAGATGTAGTTGCCCTGCTCGTCGTAGCTGTCGGCCATGCCGTACTTGGCCGGGTCGAACTCCTCGGTGTAGTCCTCGTTGGCCTGCTTGAGGCTCAGTGAGATCCGGCGACGCTCCAAGTCGATGTCGATGACCTTGACCATCGCGTCGTCACCGACGGCGACGACCTGGTCGGGCACTTCGACGTGACGCTCAGCCAACTCGGAGATGTGCACCAGACCTTCGATGCCCTCCTCGACACGCACGAACGCACCG